>CANCAR010000038.1 GCA_947374125.1 Hyphomicrobiales bacterium
GCCAATCAATAGACTAAGGGACGCCCTTCTATAAGGAAGCGCCGCGACATAGTAAAAGTAAAAAATCAATCAGCCCATTAAACTCACGCCGATCAGGATCGGATGAAGATGAACCATGGCAAAATAACCGATCAAACCGGCTACAACTGCAATCCCATCGCCCAATAGGCGGGGTGCAGGAACCGGGGCCGTGTTGGCCGGACGCCACTTGAATGAAATCCGATCGACAACCGCCCAGGCCAAGAAGGCACTAAATAGAATCATACCTCCCAAATCGCCATTGGCGAGAAAGTGACCAAGTGCCCACGCCTTAACACCAACCAACATCGGATGCTTCAGCCGCATTTTGATATAACCGCGCGGTGCATAGGCTGCAGCAACCGAGATAAACGAAACCAGCATCAACAGATAATTCAGATGCTTGAGAGCGGAGGGTGGGTTCCATACTTGGATCATCCCCGCATCCCGGTAGGCGCCAAAGCCATCAAACAAGATCACAAGGCCAATCAGCGAGAGAACGCTAGAAACGCCCTTGTAAACATTCACCCCCATCGCGGCGGTAAGCCTACCGTGCAAAGACGGAAACATGCCAATTGAATGAAAGCCGAGAAAGACGATAAGTCCAAGAATTACAAAGGTCATGACCGAGGTTCCTACCCGTTACAGAGCGATGTAACCCCGAGTGTCCGTGCCTGTCGAGGATAAACAGGTAAAAGCACTAATCGTCACTGCATTTTCCTGTGCCGATCAATCCGGCGTTGGCGAACCCGCTTTTCCCTTTTTCTTGGCCGGCGCCTCTGCGTCGGTTGGAATCGGCACTTCATCAACCGCCGACTCACCCTCGCTATCGGTTACATGAATCTCCTCGCCGCTGACATCGCTCGCCTCCAAGAAACTAATCCCGCTCGGCGTGGATGCGTCGCTGGTCACCGCCATCATCGGCGCATCGTCCGGCGCAACGCTCTCCTCGGTATTGGCAGCAACGGCCTCAATCATTTCCTCGCCGTCATACAATTCCCGGCTGAGCGATTGGCTATGCCGCCTAGCGCTTTGTAAGGCACCTTCCAGTAGGGTCCGATCAACGCGTTCTTTGTCAAATAACTGCGTGACGGCCACCATATCCGCCTCAAACCGCTCGCGCTCGGCCCGTGCATTGCGCTGGCTCTCCTCAAGGCGCGCCGAAACAAACGTCGTCCGGTCATTCGCCAAAACGATTTCAGACTCCCGTTCCGAAATCGCTTTAGTCAGCGTATCGATATGCGCATTGTACTGCCGCCGCTCCGTTTCTAGTGCCGAAAGCTTGGCGTGAGCGGCTTCACTTTCCTTCTCAGCCGCCTCTGAACGGCGCTGCGCATTGGCCAGCTGCATCGCCAAATCGATCGCCCGACGCTCGCTCCCCCGCAGCTCTTCAAGCTTTTCACGGTAATTAGAGCGCGTGTCGTTGAGCATACGCTCATGCGCGTCCGCGCGGGCCAAAGCGGCTTCAAGCTTCGCCCCCGTTCCCTTAAGCTCGACGCGGAGCATCTCTAATGCCTCGATTCGATCAATGCTGGCTTGTTCCTTCGCGTGGCGCTCGGCCTCAAGCGCCGTCTGTAATTGCGACAACTGCGCTTTGAAGCGCTCAACAACCGGTTCAAGCTCACTCACTTGGCGGCTTAGCCGGGCGTTCTGGCTCGTCGATTCATCGAGTAACGCCTTCAATAGGCGCTCTTGCTCTTCCGAGTGCTGCAAGCCACTCAGCGTCTGTTCAATTTCAACATCACGTGAGGCCAAAAGACCGCTCAACCGATCAAGCTCAATGCGCGCGGTCGACATTTCATCTTCCAGCGCAGATATCTGCGTTCGGGCAAGCTGCAGTTCCTCCAATCGCATCGATAGCGCATCGGCGGTGTCACGCCGATTGGCCTTTTCGCGCTCAAAATCCGATTCAACGCCCTCGGCCCGTGCCGTCAACTGCTTTACTTGGGCAATAAGCCCGGCCTTAGCCTCGGTGAGCGCCGCAATTTCTGGCTCGAGGCGGTTGATGACCTCGCGAAGCTCTTCCGTCCGCGTTATCTCAATTTCATACGACGTGCGAAATTCAGAGCTTTCACGCCGCGAAGCTTCAAGCTCGTCAACCACCGCTGAAAAACGACTTAGAACGGCAGCGAATTTTGCCTTCAAGATATCAATCTGATGGAGCTGATCGATAAGTCCGCCAAACTCCTGTCGTAGCTCCTCATTGCGGATCGCCATTCCCAGAATGGGATCATCAATCCCAATTTCACTGGGCAATTCTAAGTCAGAAACCTGTTCGTCGACGCTATCATAGCCCGACGCGACAGAGGAAGTACGACGAAAAGCCGACATTAATCGCATAGCGTGTATCCATTGTATAATTCAATTTGAAATCGTGTATCACGATAAAATTAAGCGTAGTTAGGATATAAAATCATAAATCTACGTTACGTCAATCATATTTTAAAATTATATTTCATAATTTAAACGTAATTTAAATAAGATATTTCAGAAATCTAAATATTTACCGTATTCGTTAAAGTCTTGCAATGTAGTTAAAATCGATATCACATTAGGCTTGCGCAACACGTATGATCGTCGGATCCCGGGTTGCGTCGTCTTCTACGAGGTCGTCATGAAGTCGTTTTAGGAGCAATGGGTCTACGGATTTATCCACCCGCGCCGTCGCTCCAAACCCTTCAATGACCGAAAGCACGACGTCGGTCGGCCTATCATTTGGACGGCGAGGCAGCGATTCAACCGCGGGCAGGTTTGCCCTGCTATCAAAAGCCAACAACCCATCGTTCAGTTTAGTGAGTGTTGGCCGTTCAGGAGAGACCCGTGAATAATCCGCATTTGTCGTGTGTTGCGTCAATTGATGCAGCCCTCGTTCAACGGCATTCGTGGGTAATTCATCCTCGAACAGCCGACGCATCATCGAAAGATCGGCATCGTGCCTGTCCCGCTCCGCCTTCGCCGCGCGTTGGCTTTCCTCGAGACGGGCAGAGACAAACACCGTCCTGTCATTGGCCATTTTAATCTCGGTGTCTTTTTCCGAGATTATGGTTGAAAGCGCTTCAAGCTGAGCGCTGTATCGGCCGCGCTCTTGTTCTAATTGGATCAGTTTCGAGCGCATGGTTTCGCTGTCTTTTTCAAGTGCCTCCAGTTTCCGCTGCGTATTCGAAAGTTGCAGCGTAAGATCAATGCTTCGGCGCTCACTGGCGCGTAGTTCTTCAAGTTTCTCCCGATAATTTTGCCTTGATTCAGCCAGCATCCGCTCATGAAGCTCGGCCCGCGCGACAGCCGCCGACATCTTCGCCGTCGCGCTACCAAGCTCTTCACGCAACAGCTCAAGCCCCTCAATTCGGTCAGAGCTTACCTGCTCTTTCGCCAATTTTTCTT
The DNA here is from genome assembly GCA_947374125.1 of Hyphomicrobiales bacterium. GTDB lineage: Bacteria > Pseudomonadota > Alphaproteobacteria > Rhizobiales > Beijerinckiaceae > CAIUPE01. The sequence goes on from CANCAR010000038.1 coordinate 3,400, forward strand.
TCTCGATGCTTGATTGGAGCTGAACAATCTGCATTTTGTAGTGGTCAATCGAGGGCTCTAGCTCAATGACCTGTCGGCTTAGCCGTGCATTTTGGTTGGTTGCTTCATCCAACACCGCCTTGAGCAGGCGCCGTTGCTCTTCCGAATGCTGTAGGGCGCTCTCGGTGCGCTCTAATTCGATCTCTTGCCGATCAAGCTGGGCTGATAATCGATCGATTTCGATCCGCTCATCCGCCTGGTCATCATCAAACTCCGCAAGCTTGGCCTGCAGGATCCCCAATTCACTTTCCTTCAGCGCAAGCCGCTCATCGACAGTCCGTCTCTCGGCCCTTTCGCGCAAAACGTCGCCTTCAAGCGCCACGACCCGATTGGATAAAAGCTGCACTTGCGCCAAAAGTCCAGTCTTGGCCTCTTTGAGGAGAACCAGATCGGGCTCGACCCTCGCTGCCTCCCTTTGCAATTCATCAACCCGTCCCCGCTCGGCTGCAAAAGCGGTTTTGATATCCGCGTTTTCGCCCCGAAGCAATTCCAATTCATCAAGATTAGAAACGAACCGTTTGACAACGGAGGTAAATTTCTCCCGCATCATTTCGACCTGGCGCAAGTCGTCGATCAGCTCACAAAAGTCCTGCCGCACGGCATCACTTCTCATCTGGAGCTCAAGCGATCGCGCACCCTCATCGGCACACTCGCCTAGCGCTGGCAGTCCGATCCGCGGATCGTGATCGGTAGACTCCGGCGATAACTCGGAAGTTTGACGAAAAACCGACATCAGGCGCATAATCTGTGTCCCCCAACAGAATTGACGGCCCAGCGACCAGACCAAGCAAAACAGGAATGCCGCAGCGTCAACCACATTGACGTTAGGTTGAGTCGGGTGGTTTAACAATTACTGCGTGCATAAAATCGCGCATGCGATCAAAAATTGCATTCGCTAGGGTGATTGTCTAAAACGAAATTCGTTATAAAACACAACCATCCCTTAGCGTCCTTTGGCTAGTTTATCAAAAAGGTCATTGCCCTAAATTGACGTTAGGTTTTTCATTACTTAGATCTCTCCTACATTAAACGTCGCTGCGTCATTCATTGACTATCACACGCAGGAAAGCCGCCTTGCCGATCAAAAGCATCTTCCATGTCGGCAGCGGGCCTGCCAGCAAAGGGCCCCGGACCCTTGGCTTTACGGGTGACGAGCGGCAGGAAATTCGACTGGATATCGGTCCTAGCGTTAATCCCGATATCAACGCTTCGATCACCGATCTCACCGAGATTGCCCCATCATCCGTCGATGCCGTGTTATCTTTGCACAATATCGAACACCTCTTCCCCCACGAAGCCCCTGTTGCGGCTTATATCAAGGGAAATAGCCTCGATTCCGTCGCCTATATGTCGGGCATGGGCCCCATTACTCCGCTCGATTTTTTGTATGGACACAATGCGTTGATCCGCAATGGCAATGTATATATGGCCCACCGCACTGCCTTCACAAAAGACACACTTCAAAAAGCCCTGATGAACAGCGGCTTTCGAACGGCTCTCACTTTGGCAAAGCCCGCCCAATTCGAAATATGGGCCATCGCCTCCAAGGGCGAGCAGAAACGCGAAACAATGCTGGAACTCGCGGCCGGTCATATCCCCAGCGTTAACGCGATCCGGGAGAAAATCGGCGCGAACTGAAAATGAAGGTTTGTTACCAAAAACAACAACACCCTAATTGATCGGGAAAACATAAAAAAGATCATAACCTCAATTATTTACGTCATACTCATTCAAATATAAAAATATTTGTCGATCCATAAGTGACCCGTTGAAGAAACGCCACCGTTAATTTCCAATTCGACCTTGGACACGCTTTAAATTTATACAGTGTGGTGTATGATATTTATTCTTAAGGCAACTTCGAACGAAAATTTTAATTATAAAATACGATCGAAACACAAAGATTAAAAAGATGAATTCCAATCTAAAAACATTTATCCGAAACAGCTTTCCTTATCGGATGCTAATGTTACTGAGAAGCTACAGAAATTGGGCAAAATTAAAATTTCAGGCGCCAAGCCCTCATTATATTAAACAAGCATGTTTACTGCGAAATAGTGTTCCCAACGCTACTTGGGTTGAAACAGGAACCTATCTAGGCCAGACCACACAGGTACTTTCAAAAAATGGCTTGAAAGTCTTCAGTATCGAACCAGAGCCAACACTTTTTGCAAATGCCTTTGAATATTTTAAGAAATTTAATAACGTTGAAATAATAAAGGGCACAAGCGAACAAATTTTCCCTGACTTGCTCCCCAAAATTACAGGAGATGTAAACTTCTGGCTTGATGGGCACTATTCGGCAGGCAATACCTTTAAAGGATCACAGGACACGCCCATTCTTGATGAACTCAAACATATCGCTGATAATTTAAGCCATTTCAAAAAAGTCTGCGTTCTTATCGACGATATTCGTTGCTTCAACCCCCATATCGAAGAATACGCGACCTATCCTTCGCTTAATATTCTCGTCGCATGGGCTAATGACAACAAACTCGATTGGCATATTGAGCACGATATTTTTGTCGCAAAAAACTGAATCACGCGCCGTTACGATCGTTAAATAAAATAAGTCCGATCGATATAATCCATTTCGTAGACCGTTGATTTTTCTTATATTGCTTATACGGCTTCATAGAAGACCGTATTTTATTATTTAACGAAGTTATTAAATATTCCGACGAATGCTATATATCATTGATCGATTAAATTTAAAAAAATATTCGCTTAAACGCGGCAAAAGCAGTCGGGTGGTGAGGTGTCCTCCGGTTTACGGGAATAGCTTCAGCGTAAAATATCGCTAAATATTTCGCTTTTTGTTCCATCCCCTAACGATTAATTAAAGTGATGCGTCTGCTAGCCGGGGCTAGATGAAGTCGCTTTACACACCTACCCAATTAAATTATTAAATTCCGTAACGGAAGTTAATAAAAAATGGTCGACCAATTTCAAAGCCTCAGAACCCAACATCGCTTACGTTCTCTAGATTTCTTAAGAGGAATTGCGATACTTGGTGTTATATTCGTTCATACAAGTCAAAGGTTCCCTTCTCACTCAGATGCATTTGATTTTCTATTTGGACTAGGCCGCTTTGGCGTACAGTTGTTTTATTTAATAAGCGCTTTCACCATGTGTTATATGTGGGAGCAACGTAAAAGCGAGCCGAAACGGATTTATAAATTCTATCTGAGGAGAGTGCTTCGCATCGCTCCGCTCTTTTGGCTTGCTATTCCAACCTACTTATATCTGAACGGGCTCGGTTCATCGTATTGGGCACCGGAAGGAATAGGGACAAGACACATTTTTCTAACCGTTACGTTTCTTCACGGATTTTGGCCAGACAGCATAAACAGCGTGGTTCCCGGTGGCTGGTCTATTGCCGTTGAAATGACTTTTTATCTCATATTTCCATTTTTAATCCTACTGTTACGCAACAACAAAACGTATTACCTCATCGCAGCCTTTACGCTATGGCTCTTCAACACGTTGATCTTTCAAAATTTTTTAACCAACTTTTTTTCAGAAAACTATCAAACCGATAGTACCACCATCGTAAAAGACTTTTTATACCTAAACTTCATCAATCAAGCGCCTGTCTTTTTGCTGGGATGTTATGTGTACTTCTGCGTGCAGACCGGGTTCAGGCGCGCTGACACCATACTGATCGCGGTCTGGCTAGCTCTATCTATGTTCGAAACCTATATGTTACAAAAAAGCGGGCTAGGATTTTTAGTACTCACCATTTTACTTAGCCTATTCGTATTTATTAGCGTCAGAAAAAATCTAAGATTTAGACCATTTGAAATATTAGGTGAAAAATCATATTCAATTTACCTCTCGCATTTTTGGGTTCTATCTGTATTAAATGATATCCTGCCTTACAAACTAGGCCCTATTCCATTTCTAATTGGCCTATCACTTACAATTATTTTAAGTTATGCGCTGTCGATAGTATCGTATATTTTCATTGAAAAAAATATCCAACGCTTTGCCACCTATTTAACGCGATCTGAGGCGGCTCGTCATTCGGCTTAATCGAAACCAGCCGTTGTTTGAGGTTCATCTATGCTCACGCGGCTGCCGCAGTAACCATTTTGCTTTGAGACCGTCCATTTTTGAAGTGCAACTTCCCTCACCTGCTTCTCGCAAAATGGTCTCATTGGCCACCAAATGGATCTCTCCCTTGGAATAGAGTTACCTACTCCCACTCAATCGTCCCCGGCGGCTTCGACGTCACGTCATATACCACGCGGTTAATGCCCTTTACCTCATTGATGATGCGGTTGGCGGCGCGACCCAAAAAGTTCATATCGAACGGGAAAAAATCCGCCGTCATACCGTCAACCGAGGTCACAGCACGCAGCGCGCATACATTGTCATAGGTCCGCCCGTCGCCCATCACACCCACGGTTCTTACCGGCAATAAGACGGCGAAAGCCTGCCAGATGTCGTCATAGAGCCCCGCGCGGCGAATTTCTTCGAGGTACACAGCGTCCGCCTGCCGCAAAATATCGCATTTTTCCTTGGTCACTTCACCCGGAATACGGATCGCAAGCCCCGGCCCCGGGAAGGGATGGCGGCCGACAAACACCTCAGGCAGCCCAAGTTCACGGCCCAAGGCGCGAACCTCATCTTTGAACAATTCGCGCAAGGGTTCTACGAGCTGCATCTTCATGCGCTCAGGCAACCCGCCGACATTATGGTGCGACTTGATCGTCACCGACGGCCCGCCGGTGAACGAAACGCTCTCGATCACATCCGGGTAAAGCGTTCCTTGGGCTAAGAAATCCGCGCCACCCAATTTCTTTGCCTCAGCGTCAAACACGTCAATAAAAAGTCTTCCGATCGTTTTACGCTTTTGCTCCGGATCGGAAATGCCGACGAGTTCGCCCATAAAAAGCGCTTCTGCATCAACATGTACGAGCGGAATATTATAGTGATCTTTGAACAAGGAGACGACCTTTTCGGCCTCCCCCATCCGCAAAAGACCGTGATCGACAAAGACACACGTCAACTGGTCACCAATCGCCTCATGGATTAAAACTGCGGCAACGGCTGAATCAACGCCGCCCGATAATCCGCAGATCACGCGGCCAGACCCTACCTGCGCCCGGATGCGCGCAATCGCCTCGGCGCGAAACGCCTTCATCGTCCAATCCGCTTTGCAGCCTGCGATGGTACGAACAAAATTCCGGATCAAAGCCGCGCCATGCGGCGTATGCACCACTTCCGGGTGGAATTGCGCCGCATAAAACCGCCGCTTCTCATCCGCTATCACGGCGATAGGCGCGTTCTCGGATGTTGCCACAACGGAGAACCCTTCCGGCAACACCGTCACCCGGTCACCATGGCTCATCCAGACGGGATAGTGCTGGCCAACTTCCCAAACCCCTTCAAACAGCGCGCAATGGCCGGTAACGGTCACCTCTGCGCGTCCGAATTCGCGGTGGTGGCCACCCTCAACATGCCCGCCCAACTGCTTCGCCATGGTTTGTTCGCCATAGCAAATCCCAAGTACCGGGATACCCGCCGTGAAAATCTCAGGCGGAGCGGAAGGTGAACCTTGATCGAGAACGGAGGCAGGCCCGCCAGACAGGATGACAGCTTTGGGATGAAGCTCGGCAAACGCTTTTGCCGCCGATTGAAACGGCACGATTTCGCAATAAATACCCTCTTCCCGCACCCGGCGGGCGATGAGTTGCGTTACCTGACTGCCAAAGTCGACAATCAAAATCTTTTCGTGCGTCTCAACCCCATCACCCATCGCTCTCACGCCACCCTTTTTAAAACCGAAATATAAAACCCGTCCGTCCCCGTGCGCTTCGGCGTCAATTGGAGACCTAAGCCGCCCGCCGATAGAAAACTCGCCAACCCATCAAGGCCTGCATGGTTAGCTACATCGACGGGATCTAACGCTTCAAATGCATCATTCCGTGCCAGGAATTCACCAACCGCACCGTCGTTTTCGCGCGGTAAAAGGGAGCATGTGATATAGGCAATCCGCCCGCCGAGCTTCACATAGTGCGCAGCGCGGTCAAGCACACCCGCCTGCTCCTTTATGCGATCCTCTAACGCATTCGGGCGAACCCGCCATTTAGCGTCCGGGTTCCTCCGCCAAGTGCCTGTACCGGTGCAAGGCGCATCGACCACAACAAGGTCGATATGCCCCTCTAGACCCTCCAACGGCTCGTCATCCTTGCCCTTCGGCGAGCGAACCTGAACATTGCGTACGCCTGCCCGCGTCATCCGGTCAAAAATTGGTGCAAGACGGCGCTTATCGCTATCGGTCGCGAAAATCTGACCGCGATTATCCATAAGCGCCGCCAGCGCGAGCGTCTTGCCGCCACCGCCTGCACAGAGGTCGATAATCTGCATACCGGGATCGGGCGCAGCAAGAATGGCTGCCAATTGCGATCCCTCATCCTGAATTTCAAAAAAGCCTTTCTGAAAGCCGGGCTCGGATTGAACAGAAACGGCACGCCCGTCATCCAGTGGCATGATCCTAAGGCCAACCGGTGAATATCCCGCCGGTTGCACCTTCATATGCGCCAATTGAGCAGAAACGGTCTCACTATCGGCCTTGAGCGTATTCACCCGAATATCAACGGGCGCACGGCTAGAGAGTGCCGTTAGCTCCTCCGCCCTGCCCTCACCAAAGGCCTCGAAAAACTCCCCATCGAGCCATTCGGGATAATCCCCAGCCACCCAAGCCGGTGCACCGGATAGGTTTGCATCTGATAATGCCGCGCGTTCCGCATCGCTCAAGGGTTCAGGCGCAAAGCGCCCGCCATCGCAGAGCGCCGAAATCGCATTCCCATCAAGCCCGCGCGCCAAATGCAAGGTGCCGAGCACCATCGCCCTAGAGCTTTCGCTGCCCATGATAAAGCCAGCCGAAGCCCGCCGCCTTAAGGCATCATGCACCAGCGCCGAAATACTGGCCCTGTCGCCAGAACCCGCAAAGCGATGCGACAATCCCCAGTCTTTCAACACATCATTAGCCGGACGCCGCCTTGCGACGATGTCATCTAAAACTTCGATTGCCGCGGTTAACCGTGCAGATGGGGTCATTCAAAACTCTTTCAACGCGCCAAATGGGCGCGACACTCCCAACTTACGTCGGATAATTCGGGCTTTCACGCGTAATCGTCACATCATGGGCGTGGCTTTCGCGTAAACCCGCCGAGGTGATCCGCACAAACTCTGCACGTTCACGGAATTCGGGCAATGTTGGCGCGCCGACATAACCCATCGCCGCGCGCAAACCGCCCGCTAGCTGATGTAAGACACTACCAACCGGGCCTTTATAAGGCACCTGGCCCTCAATACCTTCCGGCACGAGTTTTAACGCGTCCTTGATATCCTGCTGGAAATAGCGATCGGCCGAGCCGCGTGCCATTGCGCCAACCGAACCCATGCCGCGATAGGCCTTATAGGTCCGGCCTTGGTATAAGAATACCTCGCCGGGGCTTTCATCTGTCCCCGCTAAAAGAGAACCGATCATGGCTGTTTCTGCGCCCGCCGCGAGAGCCTTGGCCAAATCACCGGAGAACTTAATCCCACCATCGGCAATCACCGGCACATCTGCTTTCTCGGCCACCGAGAACGCGTCCATAATGGCAGAGAGTTGCGGTACACCGACACCCGCCACAATCCGCGTGGTGCAGATTGAGCCCGGTCCAATACCGATTTTCACCGCGTCCGCTCCCGCATCGATCAAGGCTTGCGTGCCCGACGCCGTTGCCACATTGCCCGCGATAATCTGCACGGCGTTGGAGAGCTTTTTGATCCGCGTCACGCTTTCAAGCACGCGTTGGGAATGGCCATGCGCCGTATCGACGATGATAACGTCACAGCCAGCGTCAATTAGGGCTTCAGCACGCGAGAAGCCGTTATCACCGACGGTTGTCGCGGCAGCCACCAACAGCCGCCCGCGCGCATCTTTGGATGCATCCGGATGCGACACCTGCTTTTCCATATCCTTCACCGTAATCAGCCCGATGCAGCGGAAATGATCATCCACCACCAACAGCTTCTCGATGCGGAACTGATGCAGAAGCCGCCTCGCCTCATCTTGGCTAACCCCTTCGCGAACCGTGATCAGCCGATCCTTGGTCATCAGTTCGGATACGGCTTGGGCGGGATTATTCGCAAATCGCACATCGCGGTTGGTCAGAATACCCACAAGCTTGCCCGCTTTATCGCCCGCGCCGCGCTCAACCACTGGAACGCCCGAAATCCGGTTGCGTTTCATCAAATCCAAAGCATCGGCTAACGTTTCATCGGGATAAATCGTGAGCGGGTTCACAACCATTCCGCTTTCGAATTTCTTGACCGCTCGCACTTCGCCCGATTGCTCGTCATTCGTCATATTGCGGTGAAGCACGCCAATCCCGCCTGCCTGGGCCATCGCAATGGCAAGCCTACTTTCGGTAACCGTATCCATCGCAGCCGAGATAATCGGCAATCTCAGCGAAAGCGTCCGGGTGAGCCGTGTCGTCACATCCACTTCACCGGGCATGACCAATGAATGACCGGGCTGCAAAAGCACGTCATCAAAGGTCAGGGCTTCGCGGATCGGGAAACGTTCGGCCATAGCCAACTCCTTGCCTGCCTTAGGCGGCGGTGTGCGGCGCATACCCTATGCGACCGATGAATGGATTGGCACCGGGAGGTATCACGCTCCCACGAAAACGGAAAGCGTCACGGCCGCAATATAGGGGAATAAATCGGTAAAAAATGAAATGCTTATAAGCTCAAGCGCTTACATCTCACTTTCATCGGTATCAGCAGCGCTCTCTCGGCGCTTTGTACCCCGATATCCGGTTGCCACGACATAAAGTTCCGCCGAATCAGAGCGGCTCGCGGCGGGCTTGAAATGCCGAACAGCAGCGAAATCACGTTTCAGATTGACGAGCAACTCGCCCTCGGTTCCACCTTGCAGCACTTTAGCCAAAAACGAGCCACCTGGTGCCAAGACTTCTCGAGCAAATTCTCCCGCCAAATCGGCAATGGCCACAATCTTCAAGTGATCGGTCTTTTTATGCCCTGTCGTGTTGGCGGCCATATCCGACATCACGACATCGGCCTCGCCACCCAGCATTGCCTTCAGCCGATCCGGTGCTTCATCAAGCAAAAAATCCATCACTTGAAAATCAACGCCTGCAATCGGTTCAATTTCAAGCAAATCAATCCCGATCACCTTGCCGCGTCCCTTATCCGAGCCAACCGATTTGGCTGCCACTTGCGCCCATCCGCCGGGTGCAGCCCCCAAATCGACAATGCGACCGCCGGGCTTGAACAATTTAAACTTCTCATTCAGCTCGATAATCTTGAAGGCAGCCCGCGAGCGGTAGCCCTCCCGCTTGGCACGCGCCACATAAGGATCGTTCAGCTGCCGCTCCAGCCAGCGCGTTTGGGAGAGCGTACGCTTTCCCGTTGACTTGACACGCTGCTTGAGGGATCGGCCTCCCTCTCGGCCAGAACTGTTTTCCGCGCTCATGACATCCCCGCTGGTGCGTGAGGCCAAACGCCATCTTCCGTCATAAGTTGCATCAATATGCCTTCTCGCAAACCGCGATCCGCAACACGCACGCGTTCTGATGGAAACACATTGCGAATGGCGTCTAAAATCGCGCAACCCGAAAGCACCAAATCGGCACGCTCGGTGCCAATACACGCGCTGGCCTCGCGTTCCTTATAACTCATCCCGAGCAGCCGCCCAACAACAGCGCTGACTTCGTTTTCCGACATCCAAATACCGTCAACCTGCCTACGGTCATAGCGGGGTAGCCCCAAATGGAGGCCAGCCAGGGTCGTGACCGTCCCCGACGTCCCAAGCAAATGAAACTTTTTGGGCCTCTTGGTCTCACCAAGTGCCTTGACGAAGGGTTTAAGCAAATTCTCGACTTCGCTTACCATACCCGCATAAAGCTCAGGCGAGACATGACGTCCGCCATGCCGCTCGGCGAGGCTAACCACGCCCACCGGTAGCGATGACCATTCTCTGATCCGGTTTCGTAGGGTCGTTCGCGTTTCATCCGCCCGATCCAACCAAACGATCTCAGTCGAGCCGCCGCCAATATCAAACAACACGACGCTTTCTGCCTCAGGATCGGCCAATGCTGCGCAACCGGATGCGGCCAGCATAGCCTCGGTTTCGCGATCAATAATCTCAAGGCATAAACCGACTTCCGCTTCTACCCGCGCGATAAACGCTGCGCTATTGCCCGCCGCGCGACATGCCTCTGTCGCAATTAAGCGGGCACGCGTAACGCCGCGATTATCCATTTTGGCGCGGCACACTTTAAGCGCCTCAATTGTCCGCTCAATGGCCGCATCGCCAAGGTTTTGTGTGGCACTCAACCCTTCCCCCAATCGGACGATCCGCGAAAAGGCATCGACAACACGAAAACCGTCCCGCGAGGGACGCGCCATCAAAAGCCTGCAATTATTGGTGCCAAGGTCAAGCGCGCCATAGACTGAATTAGGGTCAAGCGATCCCGAGCGCCCGTTTACGGAACGCGTTTTATCCAAGTTTGCGGTAACGTCCCGCTGGACAGAAACCCGCGACATTTAAATCCGACCTGAAAATTCCATTCCCTATCTTGGTACCACCAAGGTGCCTTGTGTGCAAAGCATCATGTCGCTGCGGAATAAGTTTCAACGGTCAGCGTTGAAATGGTCTAAGCCGCCGACCGGACATTTTGAAGTTGTTCGATCACGCCAACAAGCCGGAGCGGGATGACAGGCTTGGTAATAACCGCGTTAAATCCTGCCGAGCGCGCTTCATCGATCAGGACACGGGTAGGTCGAGCCGCCAGCAAAACAAGCTGTGGAACTGAGTTTAAATCGGTATCACCGCGCAACATCCGAACCAATTCAAACGGCGTAAGAAACGCAATATCCTCGTCCACCAAGATAAAATCGGTATGGTATCGTCGGGCATTATCAAGGACGCTTTTCACCGTCTCCGCCGAGACTTGATGGACATAGCCATAGGCCGACAGGATTTCCCCAACCATGGAGCGAAAGAAACGGTCGGGACTGGCAATCATCAGCCGCGTGCGCTTAAGCGACGGAAATTTCACAAGGGACATGGGACACAGATACTCACTACGGGGACAACCCACCGCGTGAGGCACACTGACAGGCCTTCGTGAATCCCCTTCAAAGAATTCTATTAAAATGCACCACGACCGCCAATTTATTTTTATTCCGCCGGAATGATAACCTCAGATGGGGCAGTATCACGCGGCTTTCCCTTCAAAAACGTATCGATCTTGTCGAGATAGATATAAACGACCGGCGTGATGAACAGAGTCAGGATCTGGGATACCGCTAGCCCACCGACAACTGCAATCCCCAAAGGTTGGCGCAATTCCGAGCCAGCGCCCGATCCCAACGCGATGGGAAGTGTTCCCAACAATGCAGCAAACGTCGTCATCATGATCGGCCGGAACCGGATCAGCGCCGCTTCACGGATCGCATCCCGCGCCGTCAAGCCTTCCGAGCGCCGCTCCAAGGCGAAATCCACCATCATAATGGCGTTTTTCTTGACGATGCCCACCAGCATCAAAATGCCGATGATCGCAATGACTGAAAGATCAAAATTGAAATATTGCAGCGCCAACAGCGCTCCAAGTCCAGCCGATGGAAGCCCCGACAAAATCGTGATCGGGTGAATAAAGCTCTCATACAGCACGCCCAAGACGATATAAATCACCAAAACAGCGGCAAGAATAAGGAGGCCCTGCCCTTTCAACGAATCCTGGAACTGCGCCGCAGAACCCGAAAACCCTGGCGTTACCGACGATGGCAAGCCCGCAATTTTTTCCGCTCCCCGGATAGCGTCAACCGCCTGTCCCAACGAGACCGTCGGTGCCAAATTGAACGATATCGTGACCGATGGCTGCTGCGATTGTCGGTTGATGCTTAACGGCCCAATATTCCGCCGAATGGCGGCTACCGCCTCTAGCGGTACATTTTGACCCGAAGCGCTTTTGACAAACAACCTTTGCAACGCCGCAGGGTCGGACTGATAGTCACGGTTCGCCTCCATAATAACAGCGAAATCAGAGGCCGGCGTATAAATCGTCGAAATCTGCCGTGTGCCGAAAGCATTATACAAAGTCTGCCTGATTGCGTCGGACGAAACACCCAGATTGGCGGCCTTTTCTCGATCAAGCTCAACAACAATTTGCGGATTGGCAATCTGCAAATCGCTCGTCACGTCGCGTAATTCGGCGGTCTTTGCCAATTGCTCACGCATTTTCGGAGCGGAGGCGAAAAGCGCCTCAATGTCACCCGATTGCAGCGTATATTGATATTGTGCCCGCGAGAGACGACCCGCATTCAAATTCAAATTCTGAATCGGAATGAACACGGTTGATACGCCCGGCACTTGGGATGCCGCACGCCTTAGGCGGCCAATGATCTTACCGATCTCGTCGCGTGAGGCGCGGGGCTTGAGCTGGATGAACATAAAGCCCTGATTGGTCGCACCAAATCCAACGGCAGCGGTAAAATATTCAACTGCTGGATCCTTGCCGACAAGCTCATTAATTTGGGTCTGATGCGCTGACATCGCCTCAAACGACATATCGGGTGCGCCTTCGGTTGAAGCCCGCAACAGCCCGGTATCCTCCTGAGGGAAAAAACCTTTAGGAATATCGCCATAGAGCTTCACAG
>CANCAR010000039.1 GCA_947374125.1 Hyphomicrobiales bacterium
ATCATCCAGATTGGCTAAGAATCCTTCGATATCGGTGTTGTCCCCGCATAAGACATCGCCCTCAAACCAAAGCGTGTTGGCTACTTGGAGGTTTTGAGCGCGCGCGGTAGGGCGATCCAACAGCCGAAAAGCCGCCTCTTTATGGGGCAAAGTAACATTACAGCCGACATAGCCCTTTTCCCGCAAAGCGTGAATAAAGGCAGAAAAAGCCTCAGGCTTAACGTCTTCACGTCCATAATGTCCGTTCAGGCCCAATTGCTTCAACCAATAGCCATGGATCAGGGGCGAACGCGAATGCGCGATCGGGTGACCGATAACACAAGCGCGCGGTTCATTGCTCATCATAGGGAAAGACACCCTTCGTTTCGAAAAAAGCCGATGAGAGGTTCGAGTGGAAGCCCGAGTATGGTGAAAAAATCACCTTCCACCCGGTCGAACAAATGCACCCCCAAACCTTCCAGTTCGTAGCATCCTACGCTGAGAAGGATTGAACCACCAAGCAAGGCACAATAGGCATCGATCTGATCTGATGTGAGCGGTCGCATCGTCATTTTGGCACTATCGGTATACTGAAATAGGGTTTGTCCATTTCGAGCAACCGCCACGGCGCTTGTTAATTCATGGGTCTTTCCTGCCAAAAATGCCAAGTGTTGTTTAGCCTCGGCAAGATTGGCGGCTTTATGAAAAACCTCATCCCCACAGTTCAACATCTGATCAGCGCCAATCACATAATGGGAGGGACGCAAAAGACTACCCAAACGGGCCTTCTCGACAGCCAAAACCATTGCTTGATCGTTAGTGGGTAATTTTTCGTTTTTAAGCGAGGCTTCAAACGCTCTTTCATCAAATTCGGGGGCAACAAGATCAGGCATCATTCCGGCGTTTGATAACAGCTCAAATCGGGCTCGGCTTTTCGAAGCCAAAACCAAGGGAAGCTTTATTGCCCAGACGTTTAAAGCCGGTTTCATTGCGAGTCCGGTAACCGAACATGATCGCGGTGCAAATCAATCACCGCCGCTGCTGTTTCCTCAATCGATCGACGCGTTACATCAATCATCGGCCAATTGTTGCGCCCGCAAAGCCGTCTTGAATAGGTTATTTCCTCGGTAACAGCCATTTTGTCGATATAGGGCGAGTTTTCAGGCGCATTGAGGGTTAAGAGGCGGTTTTGGCGGATTTGTACAATCCGCTCCGGGCTTGCCACTAGGCCTACGACAAGCGGCTTTTTCACGGTTTCAAGGGTTTCTGGCAAAGGAATTCCCGGGACAAGCGGCACATTTGCCGTTTTATACCCTCTATTCGCCAGATAGATGCTTGTCGGAGTCTTTGACGTGCGGCTAATCCCGACTAAGATGATATCAGCAGCATCAAGATCCTGCCCTTGTTGGCCATCATCATGCATCATGGTGTAATTTAAAGCGTCAATGCGTTTAAAATAATCCGAGTTCAAGACATGTTGGGCACCTGGCCGGTGTGTATAGGTCAAACCCAGATAAGCTTGAAAAATCGTTAAAACCGGGTCGAGAACCGACAGACAGGGGCAACCATATTCAGCACAAGCTGATTCTAGGCGTTTGGCAAGAATTTGGTCAACAAGGGTATATAAAACAATGCCGGGAGCGTGCTCGAGTGCTTGTAGAATTCGATCAAGCTGCGCCTCAGTGCGAACCAATGGATAAACATGCTCAATCGCCGACACACTTTGATATTGAGCGGCAGCAGCACGACTAACCGCGATCAGAGTTTCGCCTGTTGAGTCAGACACCAGATGAAGGTGAAAATAATTTCGCTGCAAGACGAACGACCTCTTCGTCAGAAACTGTTGATGGTTATCGGCACTATGGGGATAACCTACTCACTTTCCCACCCAGCAAAAAATTTTATCCCCTATTGGCGATAGATGATCAACAGTCGCTTTTTGTGGGGAGAAAATATGCGCTAACATTTCTAAATTCGGGGACAAGGGATTTGTGATGGAGTGGTTTTTGAAGCTGAGATATTATTAAGTGTTTGTTCCCTCAACATATTATACAAACTTTCCCGGCAAAATTAAGTGATAAAATTTCTGTCATTGCAAATTGACAAAGGTGAGTAAAAACGTGGACATTCTGTGGATGATATCGCGTTCGCTTTATTCGCTGCCTAACAAAAACAACAAATTAAGAATCATCTAAGGAAACTTTTTAGTGACACACCCAGTGGATAGCTCGACAATTCTGGAAAAACCGCTGCTCGCTACGCTAAATGGCGTACAACAAAAACGGCCTCCGATCTGGATCATGCGACAGGCTGGTCGTTATCTGGCTGAATATCGCGAAGTACGAGCGCGGTCTAAATCGTTTATCGATTTTTGTTATTCGCCCGATTTAGCAACAGAGGTTACGCTTCAACCAATCCGTCGATTTGGTTTTGATGCTGCCATTTTGTTTTCTGATATTTTGGTGGTTCCAGATGCGCTGGGTCAGGGCGTTTCATTTGTTGAAAACGAGGGACCACGTCTGCCTCCTTTGCTCGTCGAAAATGATCTTTCCGAGCTAAAAAGCGAAATTGATCTTGATCGTTTAGCTCCAGTTTTTGAAACCATTGGCCGTGTAAAAGCAGCTCTTCCAAAGGAAACGACGTTTTTGGGTTTCTGTGGTGCGCCTTGGACGGTAGCCAGCTACATGATCGCTGGAAAAGGCACGCCTGAACAGGCACCTATCCGGTTATTGGCCTATCGCAACCCCGAATATCTTGAAAAATTGATTGAGCGATTGATCCAATCCTCCATCGCCTACCTTTGTCGTCAGGTTGAGGCTGGTGTTGATGCGTTGCAGATTTTTGAGAGCTTTGCGGGCGCTTTAACCGCGGATGGTCTCGAGCAATGGTCCATTGGACCCATTCGGCGAATGATTGAGGGTGTTCGGCTCCGTCATCCTCACGCGAAATTTATTGTGTTTGGACGGGGGTCAGGTGCCAACCATGTTCAATACGCGTTAAAGACTGGAGCAAATGCGGTAGCAATCGATTGGGCAGTTGATCCAGCTTGGGCAGCATCGGTTCTTCAGCCGTTAAAGCCTGTTCAGGGCAATTTAGACCCCTTGGCCGTGGTTGCCGGCGGTGATCAGATGGATCGCCGCGTGGATGCCATCATAGAGGCTTTCTCGAACGGTCCGCATATTTTTAATCTAGGCCACGGA
The DNA here is from genome assembly GCA_947374125.1 of Hyphomicrobiales bacterium. Lineage (GTDB taxonomy): Bacteria > Pseudomonadota > Alphaproteobacteria > Rhizobiales > Beijerinckiaceae > CAIUPE01. Next base: position 3,180 of record CANCAR010000039.1, read on the forward strand.
ATTGTTCCGGAGACACCGGTGACGCATGTCGAACGGCTGGTTAAACGGGTTCGGGGCTAAAGCGTGCTGGATCAATGGGTGAAAGTTATTCACGTGCTCGCCGTTATCTCCTGGATGGCGGGCCTACTCTATTTGCCACGGCTTTTTGTTTATCATTCGAACGTCGCCAAGGGTTCCGAAGCGTCTGAGACGTTCAAAGTGATGGAACGGCGGCTTTTGAAGGCGATTATGACGCCAGCCATGATTGTCGCTTGGATTGCTGGTCTATGGCTCGCTTTTTCGAGTGGATTTGCGGGTCAACCTTGGTTTCATGCAAAACTACTAGCCGTTTTGCTCTTGAGTGCGAGTCATGGTCTCATGGCCCGATATGTGAAAGACTTTGCTCGGGACGGCAATAAGCACTCCTCTAAATTTTTCCGCTTTTTCAATGAAGTACCGACTTTATTGATGATAGCCGCAGTGGTGTTGGTTATTTTAAAACCGTTTTGATTTCGGCAGGATCTGATCGGTCTTGCCCTTTCGCTTAAAAGCGGTTATCGACACGTGATAACGTGGATAGGTTTCCTGTTCTCGTATTTAGAGGTTCAGGCGAGGCGCGTCCTGCTGCTAACGTCGACCGGCCGGTCGCTCTCCGGTTTTAATTCGGTTTCTGTTTTCCTGTTTTTCCCCGGAATGGCATCTTTGAATGCCCTGTTATGATTGAGTCGATCTATGCGCGAGATGAAGCTTAAGGATCTTAAAAAGAAATCACCAACCGATCTGTTGGCTTTTGCTGATGAATTACTGGTGGAAAATGCGGGCACCATGCGCAAGCAGGAGCTCATGTTTGCGATCCTAAAGCAGTTGGCCGCCAACGAGACGGAGATCATCGGCGAAGGCGTGGTAGAGGTTTTACCGGATGGCTTTGGCTTTTTGCGGTCACCTGATTCGAACTATCTCGCGGGACCCGACGACATCTATGTTTCACCTGCCCAAATCCGGCGCTTCGGCTTAAGAACGGGCGATACGGCTGAAGGTCAGATCCGCGGTCCCAAAGATGGCGAACGATATTTCGCCTTGGTGAAAGTCAACACCATCAATTTTGAAGACCCGGAAAAGTCCCGTCACAAGGTCAATTTCGATAATTTGACGCCGCTCTATCCAAATGAGCGGCTGAAGCTCGAAATCGAAGATCCGACGCGCAAGGACTTCTCAGCCCGTGTGATCGATATTGTTTCCCCGATAGGTAAAGGCCAGCGCGGTCTGATTGTTGCCCCTCCCCGCACCGGTAAAACGGTGTTGCTGCAAAACATTGCGCAATCGATCACCACGAACCACCCGGAATGTTATCTGATCGTTTTGTTGATCGATGAGCGGCCCGAGGAAGTGACCGATATGCAGCGCTCGGTGAATGGTGAAGTGGTTTCGTCCACCTTTGATGAACCAGCCTCCCGCCACGTGCAGGTCGCCGAGATGGTCATTGAAAAGGCCAAGCGCCTCGTGGAACATGGCCGTGATGTCGTCATTCTGCTCGATTCGATTACGCGTCTCGGGCGCGCTTACAATACGGTTGTTCCATCATCGGGCAAGGTGTTGACGGGTGGTGTCGATGCCAATGCCCTGCAACGTCCGAAGCGCTTCTTTGGTGCGGCGCGTAACATTGAGGAAGGCGGATCGCTGACCATCATTGCAACCGCCTTGATTGATACCGGCAGCCGTATGGACGAAGTGATCTTCGAAGAATTCAAGGGTACCGGCAATTCCGAAATTATTCTGGATCGGAAAGTGTCTGATAAGCGCGTCTTCCCAGCGCTGGATATCACCCGTTCCGGAACGCGGAAAGAGGAATTGCTTGTTCCGCCCGACGTTCTCAAAAAGATGTATGTCTTGCGGCGCATCCTTAACCCGATGGGTACGGTGGATGCGATCGAGTTCTTGGCCGATAAACTCCGGCAGACCAAGACGAATACCGATTTCTTTGAATCGATGAATACTTAAGCCCGCCGCCGCAATGCTGACTTATTGAGGATCGATTCGTGACCGATACGATCTTTGCGCTGGCCACGGGGCGTGGCGCCGCTGGCATCGCGGTGATCCGGGTGAGCGGGCTGAAGGCGTCGTTCATTCTTCAACGGCTTGCGGGCGACGCCGTTGAACCGCGGCGAGCCACCCTTCGGCTGTTGCGATCCGAGCACGGCACGGCGATCGACGAGGCCGTTTGTCTTTGGTTTCCGGGACCGTCCAGCTTCACCGGTGAGGATTGCATCGAGTTTCAATGCCACGGCGCGCAAAGCGTTGTGGCTTTGATGCTGAAGACCTTAGCTGGCTTTGACGACTGTCGACTGGCTATGCCTGGGGAGTTCTCTAGGCGGGCGTTTGAAAACGGCCGCATGGATCTCGCGGCAATCGAAGGTCTTGGCGATCTGATCGATTCGGAGACGGAATATCAGCGTCAACAGGCGATCCGGCAGATGATGGGTGGCCTGAGCCGCGAAATCGATCAGTGGCGCTCCGATCTCATCACTGTCTTGGCGCTCTTTGAAGCCGATCTCGATTTTTCTGACGAAGGCGATGTGGATGGACGGGTTGTCGCGGCGGCTGGAGCTCAATTAAAAGGGGTTCGGGACCGTATGGTTGGCGCATTGGCATCATCTGGGCGCGGCGAACGCCTGCGCGAAGGGTTAACCGTGGTTCTGGCGGGACCGCCGAATTCCGGGAAATCGACGCTTTTGAATTCGCTCGCACGCCGGGATGTGGCCATTGTGTCCTCGATTGCTGGAACGACGCGGGATATTGTTGAGGCTCGGCTTGATCTCTCGGGTTATCCCGTCACCATCCTTGATACGGCGGGTATGCGAGAAACCGTCGATCCGATCGAGAATGAAGGCATTCGTCGGATGTTGGCCAGGGCCGAAGCAGCAGACCTCGTGCTTTGGCTTTCATCAGCTTTAGAGGGCAAGATACCGCCGCCGGAATCCATCCGGCAGCTCGGTGATCGCGTCGTGACCGTTCTAACCCATATGGATCAAGCGGCGTCGCCTCAAAAGGGTTTGGCTATCTCAGCGATTTCCGGTATCGGGATGGAAGATCTTATTCGGCTTTTGACGGACCGCGCGGCAAATACATTGGCTTCTGGAGAAGAGGGCGTTGTTCTGACCCGGGCGAGACACCAGGAGGCGGTGGCCGAAGCTAAAGCGGCCATTGATAGGGCGCTCGCCGGTCTTCATTCGGTTGGCACTGAATTGATTGTTGAAGAGGTGCGATTGGCCATACGGGCCATCGGCCGAATCACTGGACATGTGGGCGTAGAAGACGTTTTGGATCAGTTGTTTTCGCAGTTCTGCATTGGGAAATAGCATGCCTGTTTCACGTGAAACGTTGGCGTCGAATGGGCTAAAATACGTGTTTGGAGATGGAATTGAAGATGTCCGATCGTTATGACGTCATCGTCGTGGGTGGGGGCCATGCCGGCACCGAAGCAGCAGCTGCCGCCGCACGCGCAGGCGCTAAAACGGTATTGGTGACCACATCACTCGACGCCATCGGTACGATGTCGTGCAATCCGGCCATTGGGGGCTTAGGCAAAGGGCATCTCGTTCGCGAGATCGACGCGCTTGACGGCATCATGGCGCGTGCCGCTGATAGCGGCGGTATTCAATTCCGGGTTCTCAATCGGAGCAAAGGGCCCGCCGTGCGTGGTCCGAGGGCCCAAGCGGATCGGAAGCTTTATCGCCTAGCGGTTCAGGAGCTCTTGAAAGCGACCCCCGGTCTTGTTTTTATCGAAGGCATGGTCGATGATTTAATCCTTAATGCGGGAGGAAGTGCCGTTGCGGGCGTGGTGTTGAAAGATGGCCGGAGCATTGAAGCGGGCGCGCTTGTTTTAACGACAGGAACGTTTTTGAACGGTTTGGTCCATATCGGGCCGATACGCTTTTCAGCCGGACGGATCGGTGAACCACCCGCCCGGCGGCTTTCGGGAGCGTTAGAGGCTGCAGGCTTCACGCTAGGACGGTTGAAGACCGGGACACCGCCGAGACTGGATGGACGCACCATTGAGTGGGACCGTCTCGAGATGCAGCACGGTGATGATCCACCGGAGGCGTTTTCGGCGCTGACCAATCGCATCGACCAAGCGCAAGTGGCGTGCGGGGTGACGGCAACGACGGATGCCGGTCACGAGATCATTCGGCAGAGCATCGGCAGCGCTCCAATCTATACGGGCCAAATTGCCGGCCGCGGACCTCGTTATTGCCCTTCGATTGAAGATAAAGTGGTTCGATTCGGTGACAGAACGAGTCATCAGATCTTTTTAGAGCCTGAAGGACTTGACGATCCTACGGTCTATCCGAATGGGATTTCGAGCTCGATGCCCGAAGCCGTTCAACGTGCCTTCGTCCAAACGATACCGGGGCTGGAGCGGGCGCGGATGATTAGGCCTGGCTACGCGATCGAATATGATTTTATTGATCCGAGATCCTTATGGCCGACGCTGGAGACGAAGCAGTTGGGTCGGCTTTATTGCGCCGGTCAGATTAATGGAACAACCGGCTATGAAGAAGCCGCAGCCCAAGGTTTGATCGCGGGATTAAACGCGGCGCGGCGTGCGGCTGGACAAGAGGGCGTAACGGTCGACCGGACGCAAGCCTATATTGGCGTGCTGATCGATGATCTAGTGACCCAAGGCGTCACAGAGCCCTATCGCATGTTTACCTCGCGCTCCGAGTATCGGCTATCGCTTCGCTCGGATAATGCGGATGAACGACTAACCCCACTGGGGATCGCCTGGGGGATTGTTGGATCACACCGTCAGCACCATTTTGACACGGCGCATGAAGCCTTGGTGGACGCCCGGACGCTGTTGAGAACCCTTGTGGTTACGCCGACAGAGGCGAGTGCCCGCGGACTGAAGGTTAACCATGACGGCATCCGTCGATCCGCCTTTGATCTTTTGTCCTATCCGGGTCAAAGCCTCTCGGGGCTCGCGAAACTATGGCCAGAGCTTGATCGATTCGGATCCAAAATGATTGACCGGCTTGAGAATGATGCCCGATATGCCGTGTATCTTGATCGGCAGATCAAGGATATTGCCTCGTATCGTCGCGACGAAGAAATGGCGATGCCGACGGATATGGATTATGCCGAGGTGAGTGGACTATCTACCGAACTTCGTGCGAAATTGTCGGTCGTTCGGCCAAAGACGCTTGGGCAGGCCGGGCGGATTGAGGGCATGACGCCAGCCGCGCTTACCCTCCTCGCCGCTCGGGCGCGGCGTAAGGTGAAGAAGCCACACACCCTTCATCCCGGACAGCAAGTTCTTGGTCCGGGACAGGATATCGCGTGATGGCAGCCCGTCCGAAGCTGCTCGAGGACGCGCTGAAAACCGATCGCGCTGAAGCGCTTGTCCTTATGCCCGTTTCACATGAAACATTGGTGAAGCTCGATGCCTATGTGGCGCTGCTTTTGCGGTGGCAGACGATCAAAAATCTCGTTGGCCCTGGCACTCTACCCTTTATCTGGACCCGTCATATCGCCGACAGCGCCCAATTGGCGCGGTTTCAACCCAACGCCCAGATCTGGGTCGATATCGGATCAGGGGCAGGCTTTCCGGGTTTGGTCTTGGCCATTGTGTTGGCTCATCGTCCGGGCTTTGCGATGCATCTGATCGAGAGCAATGGGCGTAAGGTTGCTTTTCTCCGCGAAGTCGCCCGCACCCTCGGCCTTCCCGTCACCGTGCATGATTGCCGGGTCGAGGATGCGCGCACGCTATTGCCGCCAAAGGTCGATTGCCTGACCGCCCGCGCGCTAGCGCCGTTGGTTGAACTCTTGGGAATGCAAGCGAATTTAACCGAAAATCCGTGTATAGGTTTGTTCCCAAAGGGACAAGATGTAGATGTTGAATTGACCGAAGCCGCTAAATATTGGAATATAGAGGCGGAAATACATTCCAGCGTTACAGATCCGGCTGGCCGGATCGTCGAAGTGATCCAGGCCTCGCCGAGGGTCTAACGCAGGGTTTCGTGAAAAGGTTCGACATCATGGAAAAGACCGATACCGCTCCCATTCGTCTATCCGTTTCCGGTCAGAAGCCAAGGGTCCTGGCGCTTGCCAATCAGAAAGGCGGTGTTGGCAAGACGACCACGGCGATCAATCTCGGCACAGCCTTGGCCGCCATTGGCGAACGCGTTTTGATCGTTGATCTGGATCCGCAGGGGAACGCGTCAACTGGTCTCGGAATCGATCAGAAGAGCCGTACGGTCTCGACCTATGATGTGATGACGGGTGATGCGAAGCTGATCGACGCCATCCATCCAACCGCTGTTCCGCGCCTTTGCGTTTCACCGTCGACGCTCGATTTGCTGGGCCTTGAGTTGGAGATCGCCAATGATCGCGACCGGGCGCATCGCCTCAAAAAGGCCATAGCCAGCTTGCATGTTACACAGATTCTGGCGGGCGAAGAGGGCTTTTCCTATGTCCTTGTTGATTGCCCGCCATCGCTTAATCTGTTGACGATCAATGCTATGGCTGCAGCGGACGCCGTTGTGGTGCCGCTTCAATGCGAGTTCTTCGCGCTTGAAGGATTAAGCCAGTTGCTAAAGACGGTTGATCAGGTGCGGGAATCGCTTAATCCGGGCCTATCGATCCATGGCATTGTGCTGACCATGTTTGACTCGCGAAACAATCTTTGCTCGCAAGTCGTAGACGATGTGCGCGCCTTCATGGGCACCAAAGTGTATGAGACGGTGATTCCGCGCAATGTTCGCGTGTCTGAGGCGCCGTCGCACGGCAAGCCGGTTTTGCTGTATGATCTTAAATCATCCGGAGCGCAGGCTTATCTGCGGCTGGCGTCGGAAGTCATTCAGCGCGAGCGTGCGTTGCAGGCGGCCTAATTTTTTATTTGGTACGATAAGGGGATTTAACCGATGGCTGAGGAGCCTACCCGTTCGCGTTTAGGGCGTGGACTAGCGGCATTGATTGGCGAAGTGGGTGAGGCGGCGATCCCTGCGGATCGCGCGCGCGGCCAAAGACGCGTTCCTACCGAGTTCTTGCGGCCCAATCCCCGTAACCCACGCCGGACGTTTAACGAGGCCGAGTTGGAAGATTTAGCCAATTCGGTGCGGGAAAAGGGCATTATCCAGCCGATTCTCGTTCGCACCTTACCGGGTTTGGACGATGTGTTCGAGATTATCGCCGGTGAACGGCGGTGGCGCGCGGCCCAACGCGCTTCGTTGCATGATGTTCCCGTCTTGATCATCGAAGCGGGCGATAAAGAAGCGCTCGAAATCGCGATTATCGAAAACGTCCAACGCGCCGATCTAAACGCGCTCGAAGAGGCGATGGGCTACGAGCAATTGATCGCCGAATATGGCTATTCGCAAAACGATCTTGCCCGCATTATTGGCAAAAGCCGCAGTCACATCGCAAACACGCTGCGCCTTACCCGCCTGCCGGAAAGCGTTAAAACGCTGCTAGCGTCGGGTGAATTATCGGCCGGGCACGCCAGAGCGCTCTTGTCGGTGAAAGACCCCGAGGCTTTAGCCCGCCGCATTATTGAGCGTGGCATGACCGTCCGCGATGTTGAACGCATTGCCCAAGAAGACGACAAAGCTGCAACACCGTCAGACACGCCGCGTCGGCGCGAGAAGGACCCCGATACAAGGGCGCTTGAAAAGGCGATTGAGGACGTGCTGGGGCTTTCCGTTACCATCTCGCATGGTGCACGCGGCGGCGAATTGCGTATTAAATACCGTACCTTGGAACAGCTCGACGCGGTGTGCCGCCGGTTGCGGGATTAATTTCGGCTGTTCTGAGAGCGCCGGGCCGCGATAGCGAGCGTTAAGCAGGCCCGCGAGGCTAGGCTTTCGCCAAGCGCGGTGTTTTTCCGGCACGCAGCCTGAGCTTCTCCCAACGTTGTTATGGCACTTTCTAAGCTGTTTAGCGTCCAAAGCTTTAATTGGCTCTGAAAAACGCCGCTCCGCTTATAAAACACGCGACCATTGCGCTCGACATCGCTCATCGATACGCCTCTATCGAGCGCAAGCCGCGATTTGGCCAATAGCAATGCATGGCGGAGCATCGCGCCCACGATGACGCCTGCGTCCTGCCCTTCTTTCAAGGACCGGCGCAAGGCCATATCGGCAGCGGTCGAATCGCCGATAAACACCGCATCCGTGAGCATATCGGTAGCCAAGGCCGAGGCGTCTGCCATGATGGCCTCAACGTCATCGACCTCAATCACTCCCTTCCCACTGGCGTAAAGCGCGAGCTTTTCAATTTCGCTCCGTGAGAGAAGGCGGTCCGCACCCAAGAGCGAGATCATGAGCAAGCGGGCGTCTGGGCTGGCACGAAGACGGTGCTCGGTGAGAATATCATCGATCAGGCGTGGAATGCCCTGGCCCTCATCAACGTAGCAGGGTAGCGCCACGGCATGCCCGGTCTTCTCAACGGCCACACGAAGCGCATGTTTAGCCGGGAGATCTCCCGCCTCAATAACCACGGGGTTCTCGGGCTTAGCGCTGAACAGCGGCTCTAAGGCTGATTGAATTTGCCGCGATCCCAACCGCACCCAGACGGCACGCGAGCCTCCAAACAGCCCCAACGTGTTGGCTTCGTCGACAATTCGGCTACTTTCACCGCCGAGATCATCGCCGTCGATCCGGATCAGTTGAAAAGCGTCTTCTGGGTCGTCAATGAAGGACCTCGCAATCGAACGGCTTCTTTCGTGCACAAGACCCGCATCCGGTCCATAGACGAGTACGACGCCAAAGCGCCGGTCGGGCTTTTTGACAAAGCGGTCAATATCCGAGCCCTTTAACGCAGCCATAGGCGCGCGCCCTCGCTTTTAGGAGGGGGTCGCAAAATAGGCCGCGAGGCGGGTTTCAATTTGCCCCGCGAGCACCTTTGCTACCCGAATTTTGGCGTCCTGTACCGCCCGTACAGCCGCATAGCGCTGCGATAGGCGGTCGATTGAACTGCTCGCAAAGGCTACCCCCTCGGTCAGGGTATGGCCGGTCGTGTCTGTGAGCTTGTATTTGGCGGTTAGGTGAAGGGCCGCCGCATCGGCACGGCCGGAAGTTGTATCTACAGCCGCCGATACCGTCCGCTCACTGATCGAAATCGAGAGCCGATATTTTGGTGATCCCGCACTCTCGACGCCGCCAGAGAAATTGAACAGCAATTCTTCTCTGAGATAATGACCGGACACATCCGGGATCGGTGCAACATCGATTGCCGCCAACTGCTGCCGCGCGCTGCCAGCAATCGATGCGTTGCCATAGAGCGGTCTGACACAGGCACTCGTGGTGATAAGCACCAACAGGGCAACAACCGTGGTTGCCAACGGCTTGAGGCGGTTTGAGCGGTCAGATGACGACATTGACGATCCTTTGCGGAACAACAACGACTTTTTTGACAGGTTTACCCTCAAGCGCGATTTGGATCGCCTCAAGCGCCAAAACAGCGGCCTCAACCGCTTTTGCATCCGCTTCCCGGCTAATGGTCACTTCGCCGCGCTTTTTGCCATTCACCTGTACCGGAATGGTGATGTCGTTTTCAACAATCAGCGCGTGATCGGCCTGCGGCCAAGCGGTTTCTGCAACCAGCGCCGTATGACCGAGCTCTTTCCAGCATTCTTCCGCCAAATGCGGCATCATGGGTGCGATAATCTGGATCAGAAAGGTCGCCGCTTCCCGCATCGCCGCAATCCATTCGGGGCTGACGGGTTTGTCCTTCTTGACGGCCAATTCGGCTTGCAACGCGTTGGCAAGTTCATAGGCATGCGCCACGCAGCGGTTAAACCGAAGCCTTTCGACATCTTCCTCGACTCGAATGACCGCCCGGTGCGCCGCTTTGCGGATCGTAAGCACCGCGTCCTCCGCTGCCGCATCATGCGCGTTGTCGGAAGGGGATAGATCGGCGGTTTCGCCGACAAGCCGCCAGAGACGCTGAACGAAGCGAGCAGCGCCCTGCACGCCCTCTTCTGTCCAGATTACATCACGTTCAGGGGGTGAATCCGAGAGCATGAACCAGCGGGCGGTATCGGCACCGAACGTGCCGATAATATCGTCCGGATCAATCGTATTGCGCTTCGACTTCGACATTTTCTCAATGGAGCCGATATCGACGGGCGCTCCAGACGATAAAAGCCGTGCCTTACGCTCAGATCCCTCGGCAAAGACTTCGACTTCGGCGGGCGATACCCACTGGCCCGATGGATCACGATAGGTTTCGTGAACAACCATGCCTTGGGTAAAGAGCCCATCAAACGGCTCGCTAATCCCGGCATGGCCCGTCTTTTTCATCGCTCTCGTGAAAAAACGCGAATAAAGCAGGTGCAAAATCGCATGTTCAATGCCGCCAATATACTGATTAACCGGCAGCCAGCTATCGACTGCGGTACGGTCCGTCGGCCGATCTTCGAGCCAAGGGTCAGTGAAGCGGACAAAATACCAAGATGAATCGACAAACGTATCCATCGTGTCGGTTTCGCGCCGCGCGGGCTTGCCGCATTGCGGACAACCGACATGCTTCCAGGTTGGATGCCGGTCAAGCGGATTGCCGGGAACGTCAAACGTCACATCATCGGGTAATTTGACGGGCAAATCTTTGATCGGAACCGGAACGGTGCCGCATACTTCGCAATGGATCACCGGAATCGGGCAACCCCAATAGCGTTGACGCGAAATGCCCCAGTCGCGCAAGCGGAAGTTAACCTTCCGTTTGCCAACAGGTGCCGAACCCAAGGCTTTGGTTTCCAAACGCTTGGCGACTTCTTCCTTGGCGGCGGTAATCGTCAACCCATCGAGGAAGGTGGAATTCATCAGAAGGCCGTCCCCGTCATAGGGCATATCGCCAACGTGATAAGAAGTCGCATCCGCATCAGGAGGGCAAACAACGGTCTTGATCGGAAGGTGATAGGCGGTGGCAAAATCAAAGTCGCGCTGATCATGTGCCGGGCAGCCGAAAATCGCACCCGTGCCATATTCCATCAAAATGAAATTGGCGACATAGACCGGTAATGTCCAATTCGGGTCAAACGGATGGGTTACCCGAATACCCGTATCAAAGCCTTTTTTCTCTGCCTTATCAATGGCTTCCTGAGCCGTCCCCATGCGACGGCATTCGTCGATGAAAGCGGTTAAGCCGGCATTCCCGGCGGCCATTTTTTTTGCCAGCGGATGCTCTGGGGCGAGCGCTATGAAACTCGCGCCAAACAGGGTGTCGGGCCGGGTTGTATAGATTTCAATATCATTTTCGCCCTCTGGCGCTGTGGCTTGGTCAAGCGCAAACCGAACCGAGAGGCCCTCCGAGCGACCGATCCAGTTTTTCTGCATCAACCGGACTTTCTCCGGCCAACGCTCAAGACCATCCAGCGCGTCGTTTAACTCCTGCGCATAATCTGAAATTTTGAAAAACCACTGCGTCAGCTCCCGTTGTTCAACGAGGGAACCCGAGCGCCAACCGCGCCCATCGATGACTTGTTCGTTGGCGAGCACCGTATGATCGACCGGGTCCCAGTTTACTTTGGCGGATTTGCGATCGATCAGCCCGTTTTGCAGGAAATCGATGAACATCCGTTGCTGATGCTTGTAATAAGAGGGGTCGCAGGTGGCGATTTCGCGGTGCCAATCGAGCGAAAGGCCCATGCTTTTCAGCTGACCGCGCATGGTGGCAATATTGGCATAGGTCCAGGTCGCAGGGTGGGTCTTATTCGCCATCGCCGCGTTTTCGGCCGGCATGCCGAAGGCGTCCCACCCCATCGGATGCAACACGTTAAAGCCGCGCGCTCTTTTGTAGCGCGCTACCACGTCGCCCATCGCGTAATTGCGCACATGGCCCATATGGATGCGCCCAGAAGGATAGGGGAACATTTCGAGCACATAATATTTCGGACGCGGATCGTCGTTTCTGGTGCGGAAAAGTTCCCGGCTGTCCCAGGTCTGCTGCCATTTCCGCTCAGCTTCGCGGGCGTTGTAACGCTCGTTTCTCATGTCAATTCCGGCTAATCATACTGTCAAAAATAAAATACCGTCGCGCAAACGCTTGCGTCGCGCGGCCCAACCGGACTAGGACACGATTTAGGCCTTGGGGTCAATCTTTCGAAAACAGGAGCGGGTTAAATGTCAGACGGCAAAACGGATGATGTGGTCGCCCGGCTCAAAAAAGTGCGGTCCGAGGTTCTTCGCGCCGTTCGGGATGCAGGACGCCCCGCTCAATTGGTGACGTTGGTTGCCGTTTCCAAAACCTATTTTGCGGATGCCATCTTGCCGGTGCTTGAAGAGGGCCAACGCGTGTTTGGTGAGAATCGCGTCCAAGAATCGCAAGGCAAATGGCCGGATCTTAAGGCCCAGTATCCCGATGTTGAATTGCATCTGATCGGCCCTTTGCAGAGCAACAAGGCCAAGGAAGCGGTCGCTTTGTTTGATGTCATCGAAACAATTGATCGCCCCTCCATTGCCGAGGCGCTTTCAAAGGAATTTGCGAAAACTGACCGACGTCCCAAGCTCTATGTGCAGGTCAACACGGGCGAAGAGCCGCAAAAAGCTGGCATTGCCCCACAAGATGCTGACGCCTTTTTGGCGCGCTGTCGCGATGAGTGGAAACTGCCCATCGAAGGCTTGATGTGTATTCCGCCTGTTGATGAGCCGCCTTCCGCCCATTTTGGGCTTCTACGAACCATCGCTCAACGGCATGGGATTAAGACATTATCGATGGGAATGAGCGCCGATTTTGAGGCCGCCATTCAGATGGGTGCTACCCATGTCAGGGTTGGAAGCGCTATTTTCGGCCATCGATCTTAAGATATTCCGGTACGATCCCGAATAAACCGGCGCAGCTCATCGTCATAATAATGCGGCGCTGTCAGGCTCGCCCCGTGCAACCGAAGCGTTGAATCATCGAGCGATGTGGTCATTCCGATTACACCAAGGCCCGCTT
>CANCAR010000040.1 GCA_947374125.1 Hyphomicrobiales bacterium
AACGCGTTGGCGGCGATGATGACCAACCCGACAAGCGCGGTGACGGGTATCTTGTGTCCAAAAATTTTCACAAGCACTCTCCGCTTGTACCCACTTTTGGAGCGCAAACCTTCATCGTCCTAACAACCCGTATCATCGCGGCATCCTCAATCGAGGATTGCTCAAAATACCCAATACGTCTGCGGTAAGATTGAGCAAGATGAAGGTCGACGCAAAGATAAGCCCGCACGCCTGAACCACTGGAACATCGTGTTTCGAAACTGAATCAACCAGCAATTGACCGAGCCCCGGATAAACAAACACGGTCTCTACCACCACAACGCCCACGATAAGGTAGGCAAGGTTGAGCACAATCACGCTGATGATCGGTGCCAGCGCGTTGGGAAGCGCATGTCGCACAACAATCTTCCATTTCGGCAATCCCTTGAGATACGCCATTTCAATGTAAGGATTCGACATGATTGCCAGCACCGAGGCCCGCGTCATGCGCATCATATGCGCAAGCGTTACCAAGAGCAGCGTCAACATGGGTAGGAAAAGCAGGTAGAGCCTGCTGAAAAATGGGGTATCGGGTGTCACATTTGCCAGCGAAGGAAACCAAAAATGATGCACGGCTAGATATTTCACCAATAAATAGGCAAGAAAATATTCAGGCACCGATATTGTGAGCAAGGTAAACCCGTTCACAAATCGATCAAACAGCGAGCCTTGGCTAATCGCGGCTAGAATGCCGAGAATAACGGCCAAGGGAACCGCAATAATCGCCGCATAGCTTGCGAGAAATAACGTGTTCTTGAGCCGAGGCACCACCTCTTCGGCGACATCCCACTCGTTGGCGAGTGAAACACCAAGATCACCATGAACCGTGTTCGAAAGCCATTCGACGTAGCGAACAGGGGCTGGCCGGTCGAGGCCGAGCTGACTGCGAAGGGCTGCAAGATTTTCGGGTGTGGCGTTATTTTGCAAGATGGCGGAGGCAAGATCGCCTGGAAGGACTTCCGTGCCCGAGAAAATGAGCACGGAAGCCGCAAACAGGGTCAAAAATCCAAGCGCCAGTCTTTGACTGATCAACTTGAACAATGCGTTAGCCCTTGATGAACGCTTTTTCCATCACGCGGCCATTGTCCATGTCGAAACCCTTATGGACGCTGATGCCACCGACTTTGTCGGTGCTGGTCGAGAGATAGTCTTGGAACGCAGGGATAAGCGCGCCACCTTCTTCGCTGAGCATGCGTTGGCATTCCCAGAGATAGGTCTTGCGCTTGGCCAGATCGAGCTCGGCCTTGGCGTCTGCCAAAAGCTTGTCAAACTTTCCGTTATTCCAATGCGTTTCGTTCCATGGAGCGCCAGCCTTGTAGGCGACCGACAACATGGCGGTTGCCGTTGGACGGCCTCCCCAATAGGAGGTCACGAAGGCGCCCTTGAGCCACACATTGCTCCAGAAAGCGTCGGCGGGCTCTTTCTTGATGTCGACCTTGATACCAGCCTTACCAGCGGTCTGCTGGAGCGATTGGGCCATATTGAGCGACTCTGCGCCCGCAGCTTCGGAAGCCTGCATCAGAACCTTGCTCGTCACGCCCGACTTCTTGAGATGGAAGGCAGCCTTGTCGAGGTCCATTTTGCGCTGTGGCAGGTCGGTGTTGAAGTTGGCATCACCCCGTGGAATTGGATGGTCGTTACCGACAGAACCAATGCCCTGGAACAGCGACTTCAGCATCTGCTCGCGGTCCATGGAGTATTTCATGGCGAGGCGGAAGTCGCTGTTATCGAATGGCTTCGCATCAACCATCATCGAAATAACCGGATGGTAGCCACCAGGCGACTGGACGACATCGAACTTGTCGGCCTTGAGCTTGGCAACAGCCTTTGGATCGGTACGATTGATCGCCATGACTTGGCCGGACAGCAGCGCGTTCATGCGTGCGGTACGGTCATTGATCACCGTAATTTCAACACGATCGAGCCAGCCACGGCCGGTCTTCCAGAAGTTCTTCGAGCGGTTGAAGGTACCACCAACGCCGGGGGCAACACCGTCAACAACGAAAGCGCCAGTACCAATTGGGTTTTTCCAGTCGGTGTGACCGTTTGGAACCATCATGACATGGTAATCGGTCAGCATGCTTGGTAGATCGGCATCGCCCGACTCAAGCGTGATCTCGATCGTGTATTTGTCGACTTTCTGAACGTCCTTAACCGCTTTAAACGGACCAGCAACGCCAGACTTTGTTTCGCCACGATGAAGGTTCAGCGAGTAAACGGCGTCATCAGCGTCGAATTCTTTGCCGTTTGAGAACTGCACGCCCTTGCGGAGCTTGAAGGTCCACTTGGCAGCACCTGGCTGGGCTTCCCAGCTTTCGGCCAACTCAGGGATTGGCTCATTGTTTGGGCCGTTTTCAACCAACTGGTTGTAAACACCAAAGCCCATCAGCAGACCAACCGAATCGGTCCAGCTGCGTGGGTCGAGGCTGTCCGTCGTGCTGCCGCCACCGAGGCCGAGCTTCAGCGTGCCGCCTTTTTTAGGCTCATCAGCTGCAAGAGCGTCGAGCGAAAACGTTGACGTTCCCATAGCAACGCCCGCGCCAATGGCAGCAACGCCGCTCATGAACTGGCGACGTGACAAAACGCCTTGATCAAACATGTGTTTGAGTTTGTTATATTCTTCCACGGGCAACTCCCCTTTTGATGTCGACAATCCGACTGAACGATCAACCGGTCTTGTACGCCGATTTCTTAGCACTATCAGTTTTGAGGGCTTCAGCTATTCCGGAGATTTCTCCCAGCTATCACCAAAGCTTGACTGGTCGAATATCACTTTCGACCATTATGTGTATCGTCGCCGATGGAAGGGCTACGTACAAGTAAAAGAAGTGGGATTTGACCCACTTATTGAATTATTTTTGCCTCACGACGTTTCACCTGTCGTAATTTGCAAAAAAGACGCCGCTTTTTGGAGCAGTAAATCTGCGCCCTCGCTTCGACCGATGGCGCGAAGGCAGCCATGAACCAGTCCAGTGCCAACATAGACCTCAGCCTCGACGCCTGCTTCGCTTAGCCTTTTTGCGAACAAGGTAGCATCGTCGCGAAGCGGATCATGTTCGACGGGAAGCAGGAGTGTCTTGGGTAGAGCCGAAAGGTCGTCGGCCAGTAAAGGACTTGAGTGTCGGTCTGGTTCATGGTCGCCAAGATATACTTTTTTATAATAGCGAACCTCGGCAAGCGTTAGCATCGGTGCATGGGCCTCTTCGTCGCGGGCGGGCGGTGTCGGATCGGGCGCAAGGCCCGGATAAAACAATACCATGCCATCGGCCTGTCGCAGGCCTTGGTCTTTCAGCCATAAGGCTGCACTGGCAGCGATGTTACCGCCTGCGCTGTCCCCCATCAAAACAACGTAATGGTTAGGGCACTCCATCGTTAGAGCCCCCTCCATCACAGCCTTGATCACCGCATAACTATCCTTATGGGCAGCCGGGTAGGGGTGCTCGGGTGCTAACCGATAATCGACAACCAATATGGTCATATTGCTAAGAGCAGCCAGCCGCGCCGTAACAATGTCATGGCTATCGAGCCCACCCACAATAAATCCGCCACCATGCAAATAAACCGCCGTGCCGGCCTTCCCACCGCCAGAACCGCGATAAGCGCGTAGCTTTATGGATCGATCGGCGAGGATAAGAACGCCGTCTTCAACGGTCACGCCATCTGGCCGTGGAGGCGTAAAGGCGGCAGCCATTCGATCATAGATGGCGCGTTGCTCGGCAATGGTTCGCTCCACGGCATCATCCGGATAATACCGGGCCGTTTCGGCAATAAAGTCGATCATATCTGGTCCGAGCATGGCAGAATTTTATCCCCGTTGTGCGAGATGTTGACCGAGCAACCAATCCCAGATTTCCAGATCACGGTAGGGCGTCGTGTGCACCCGCGCGTCGTCGTGATCGGCCCCAGTATTGATCGTTTGACGGGCTTTGGAATGGGTCACAATGGTCATTAACCGTGTCATTTCGGATAAGGGAATAACCGGGTCGATATCGCCACTAATGGCCCAAACGGGTACCCTTTCCTTCTGAATGGCTCTGGCGGAAAGGAAATTTCCGCCGCCACATAGCGGCATTAACCCCGCAAACCGTTCGGGTTGCCAACCGCCCCAGTACCAGACGCCGTAACCACCAAGGCTAACGCCGGTGAGGGTCACGCGTTCTGGATCAATGGGGTAATGGGCAAGCAGATGATCGAGCCAGTCGGAGAGCAACTCCAAGCGTTGCGGCCAAAATAGGCCGTCAGGCAATTGCGGTGCCGCGACGAATGCAGGAATGTCAAGGCCCTCCATCATGACCTGCGGCAGACCGTAGGTCTCCAGCAAGTCGAGATTGTCACCGCGCGCGCTGAGGCCATGAAGATAAATCACCAAAGGCCAGCTCGTTGCTTTATCGAGGTTGTTGGGACGATGAAGAAGGTAGGATAAGTCATCTTTGGGGCGTTCTGGCGCGTCAAACCTAAGGCGCATGTGTTTCTCCGACTGGACCGCCGAACCTCATCAAAGAATAGCGGCATGCACAATATTACTAACAAGATCACGCCGCCACATGTTCCAAGGCTCAATTTGGCGCGCATTGGAAACATAAGCGAAAGATACGCCGGAATCCGGATCCCCCCAACACACGGAACTGCCAGCGCCCCCATGCCCAAAGGTTCGCGGCGAGCCTAATCCACCCAATCCATTGGCGATTTCTATATCACCGCGCAAATAAGGGCCGAGGCCAAAGTGAACCGCCGAGCCATCCACATCATGCTTGCCGGGCGTCCAATCCTTCGTCGCAAAGGCGATCATGCGTGGCGATAAAATCCGCCGTTCACCTAACGCGCCACCGTGGATTAAGGCTTGGTAGAACGCGGCCATCGCCCGGGCCGTGCCATAGCCACCCCCGCCCGGAATGCCTGCGGTTCTAAAATCATCGGCGGTTGAAATAGGATCGGTAGCAAGATGCCCCGACTCAACACTATGCATATCCGCTGCACGCGCCATTTCAGCTTTCGGAAGGCCGACAAACAGCTCCTTTTCAAGTCCTAATGGCTGGATGATTTCGTCGCGAATGAAGGTGCGATAATCGGTGCCGCTGATCGCATTGATCGCCATCGCAGCAACCCAATGTGCCGCCGTCGCGTGGTATTCGTACCGCGATCCGGGTGTCCATTCGAGCGAGAACTCCGCAATTTGGGACCGCATGAGAGAATGATTGTTCCAAGCTGCTCGATCAATCACCGTATTGGGAAACCCACCTTGATGGGTAAGGAGTTGCAGGATCGTAATGTTGCCTTTGCCGTTTTTGGCAAATTCGGGGAGATAATCGGCAATCCGGTCGGCGAAGGAAAACTTGCCCCGTTCGGCTAGAATCCAGAGTGCTGCCGCGGTTATCACTTTGGTGTTGGAGTAAAGTAACCAAAGCGTGTCTGAATATGCCGGTCGTGCCCGTTCCCCTATGCCAGCATAGCCGAAGGTCTGTTCATAAACGAGCTTACCATGCCGTGCGACGGCGATTTGAGCGCCCGGATGTTTGCCCTCCGCGATGTGGCTTTCAATCAACGCAGATAGCCGATCAAATTGATCGCTTCGCATGCCACAATCTTCAGGGGCCGCAACGGCCAAGGGAAAGGTCTCGATCGTCATAACAGTACTCGCGGGTTTAAAATGATACCGAAGAGCTCAATCAAAAGTGAGCTGCACTTTCATCGATTGGCTTCGATCGGAAGCCAACTCGAAAGCGGATCTCGCATTGGTAAAGGGGATGGTTGCACTCAGAAGCGGTGCAACATCAATCGCTCGACTTGCGAGCAACTCGACCGCCCAATTGAATTCCTCAAAAAATCGGAAAGTGCCGGCTAATTCGATTTCCTTGGATGCCACAAGATTGAGCGGAACAGCAACCTCGCCCCCCATGCCAATTTGTACGATCCGACCTCGCGGTGCCACGCAGCCAATCGCATCGACCAGCGCCCGTCCATTGCCGGATGCCTCGAACCCTATGTCGAAATACCCTTTGTCCAACTTGAAAGAATCGAGGGAATCGGGCGCATCCTTCGTGTTGTACGCGGCATCGGCCCCAATCTTAATGGCGATTCCCAGCGCCGGCGCTGCGACATCGGTCACAACAATTTCCCTCGCCCCAGCATGGCGGGCTGCCAGCACCGTCAGCGCGCCAATCGGGCCACATCCTGTCACAAGCACGCGCATTCCAGCGAGCGGACCCGCTCGACGAATGGCATGGAGGCAAACCGCTAAGGGCTCAGCAAAGGCGGCCAATTCAGGCGGCGTCGTGTTGCCGGTCGCTACCGCTTGCTCTGCCGTACAAACGAGCCTTTCGCGAAACCCGCCCTGAACATGGGGAAAACGCATCGCCGAACCATAAAACCGCATCGAAAGGCAGTGAATTTGTAAGCCAGCGTTGCAATAGCGGCAATTTCCGCACGGCAGGCTTGGATTGACCGCCACCCGATCGCCAGGTTGGACGGTCGTAACACCGGATCCAATCGCCGTTACCGTGCCCGCAATTTCATGGCCCAGCACCATCGGCTCTTTGAGCCTTACGGTTCCAAAACCGCCGTCGTGGAAATAATGTAAATCGGAACCGCAAATGCCGCCCCGCGTCACAGTGACGGCCACTTCACCCGGTCCCGGATCGAGAAGCGGTACTTCCCCCACCCTCAGATCATGCGCTGAATGGATGATGACCGCTCTTGTTTGACCTGACATGACGTTTCCGATTCTCGCTCTTGGCTCGCGTGGACATTGGCTGATTTATGTCGGACAGGAAAGCCACCTTTACGATCCTCGTTCCGTCGAGATTAAAACCTGATAGACTATTATCCGTTAAAGCGCGCTCGGCATATTGTCGACGAAAGGGATTAACCGAATGTATTTCGTAGCTTCGAAAATCCTTTGGCTGTTTTTCTCTCCCAGTAATTTTTTGTTCCTTTTAGCGGCCTTTGGTTGGCTTTCGTTGCTATTGGGCAAAACTCGTCTGGCGAGACTACTCCTATTACCAAGCTTGGTTATCCTTCTTTTAATTGGCTTTTTGCCGTTAGGTGATCGCTTGACCGAGCAGTTGGAACAACAATTCCCGGCTTGGCAGGATGATGGTCGACCGGTCGATGGTGTGGTGGTTCTGGGCGGCGGGGTGAATGTTTGGTCGTCCGCCGCTTGGAAGGCTCTCGTTCTAAACTCGGCGGGTAATCGCCTCGTTGCTATGGCCGATCTTGCGCGGCGATATCCTTCTGCAAAGATCGTGTTCACGGGCGGTTACGGCTCGCTCTTTGGACAGGAATTATCTGAAGCTAACGAAATCGAACAGCATTTGGCAGAACTTGGCATTTCGCCGGGACGGATAGTGTTCGAACGCGCCTCGCGCAATACGCGAGAAAATGCGGTGTTCACCAAAGCCATGATTCCTCGGCAAACCAATGAGCGTTGGCTCTTGGTCACATCCGCCATGCATATGCCCCGTTCAATGGGCCTTTTTCGCAAAGCAGGCTGGACAATGGAGGCCTATCCAGTCGGTTGGAACAGCGCACCGGGTTTTGACGAATCGATCCTCTCGACCGAGGTTTCCTCGCATCTGCGCAGCTTTGACATGGCAGTCCGGGAAATGATCGGTCTAATTGCGGCGCGTGTTTCAGGCCAATCCGACGCTCTTTTGCCCGGTCCTTGAAGACCGTAAATCGTTGTTCATTTAGTCCATGCGTGGCAGGCTGATTCGATAAACGCCCTTGAAATCCATTGGATCGACCGGTCGGCCTTTGCGCAAAATCACAATCTGACCTTCAAGCGCTAAAGCTATGGCCTCCTTTCGGATGGGCTGCATGAGGGGCCCCCAACCATCGGGATGCGGCCCACCAATCAGCCGAGCTGCTTCGGACGGACAAAAGGTCTTATCAGCGCCTCGGGCCATAGCCAGTGCGAGCAACGTCTCTCGAATCGATGGAATATGAGGTTGTTCAATCATGCGCCGACATGGCCTGCGGAGGGCTCCAGCGTCAATCCAGCTTTTCGGACCGTACCAGCTCTTTGACCGCGTCATGCGACGCTGATCGAAACTGACGATGCAGCATGGCAAGCAGTGCTGCGGCCGTCGTTAAAATGAGTACAGCGGGTGAAACAAACCATCCAACATACGCCAGAGCAAAGAAAAATGCCCGTTGCCCGCGGTTAAACTGGCGGCCAGCATCGGTGACAACGGCCGCTAGTGCCTTGGTGTGGCAGTCAATTTCTCCCGTAGATTCAATCGAATGACGCGGTGAAGCACCAATCAAAATCGCCGCGTAATTGAACAAGCGATAGGACCACGCGAATTTAAAAAAGGCATAAACAAAAATGATCGCGAGGCCCGCGACTTTAATTTCCCACATCGCCCGGCTCGTATCTATCCCGAATGGCAAATCCGCAAAAATCTTAAACACGTCATCCGCTGCCCGCAGTAGGGCCAGTGCGCCTCCAAAGGCAAAAAGTGAGGTAGAAGCAAAAAATGCCGTACCGTTTTGTAGGCCTGCCATCACCTGAGTGTCGAAAATCCGCTCTTCACGTTGATGCAGACGCTCCATCCAACGGGTCCGATAGCGGTCCATCAGGCCATTTAGGCTCTGCTCGCCCGCACGCGTCGACTCTACCAGCCGGTGATACAGCAACCAAGCCAGCACAAAAAAAAGAAAGGCGACGCCATCGAGAAATGAAAAAGAGGACATAATCGCATTATCACCTGATTTTTGACATTGCGGCAAGCTGGTCCAACCCCGATAACAGAACTCTCGAGCCTATTTGGCTATCGGGAGGCGCCGGACAGGGGAGAAAGAACCAATGCCGCAACTCATCACCAGGGGTTACAAGGCACTCGTTGCAGAAGCAAATGCCGTCATCCGGACAATGAGCGTACCGGAGGCTCAGTCGCTAATGGGCAAAGACGATGTTGTCATGGTCGATCTCCGCGATCCGCGTGAATTGGAGCGCGAAGGTAAAATGCCCGGTGCGTTTCATTGCCCCCGCGGGATGTTGGAATTCTGGATTGATCCGGAAAGCCCCTATCACAAAGCGATTTTTGCCGAAGACAAGCAATTTGTATTTTTTTGCGGTGGTGGCTGGCGTTCGGCATTGGCAACGAAAGCCGCGCAGGAGATGGGCCTTAAACCGGTGGCTCATATCGATGGCGGCTTTACGGCTTGGAAGAAAGCGGGCGCTCCCGTTGAAGGCGTCTGAACCTTATCCACATGCTTGAAGCGTCAGTCCTTTTCCCAGAGGCCCTACAAGGCTAGGGTGTCGCTATGTCTCTTCATCTCATCAAACTATGCGTTGGTTGCGAGTCGATCGCCGATCTCGTTGCTTGGATTACCGAAAGCTCAGTTGCTCGCCGGGCTCGTGGCTTGCTCGACGAGCAGGTTCATGTAACCCGCATGATGCCCAAAAGGGTCGAGGAAATCCTCGACGGAGGATCGCTCTATTGGGTCATAAAGGGCCAAACCTCATGCCGACAGGCTGTATTGGATCTTCGTTCTGTGACCGGAGCGGATGGAATAGGCCGGTGTGCGATTGTGCTTGAGCCGGAAGTCATTCCGGTTGAACCGAGACCTTGCAGGCCCTTTCAAGGCTGGCGCTATCTTGAACCCATTGCAGCGGGGCGCGATCTTGCATCGATTGGATCGTTCGATCAGGATATGCCGGAAGCGCTCCGTCGTGAATTGGCTCAATTGGGCTTGCTTTAGGTTGGCGACTGAGCCGACAATCCAAGTTCGTTGAAGAGGAGACCACACCCTTGCCTGTACTCGTTGGCATCATTGCCCTTGCCCTTTTGCTCTGGCTGGCCAAATCGTACATTAAGTCGGATCCCACCCTCCTCGCGCGTCACGGCAAGCGCGCAGGCGGAATTTTGGCCTTTGCAGCAGCTGCGTTTCTTGTTCTTAAAGGCCGCATAGACGTTGCCTTAATGTTGGCTGGAATTGGCGCCTGGTTGATGGGCCTGCGTATTCCGCTCTTGCCTTGGTATATGCCGGCGGGCGCACCGGAAGCGGTTGAGCGGCAGCGCACATCGTCCGTTGAAATCTATCCCGGCCTATCAGGACGGCTCGATGGCAGACTGCTGGATGGTCCATTCGCGGGCCGGGGGTTCGCATCGCTGTCGGATGAGGAAGTGAAGATGGTCATCGCCGATCTTACAGTGCGAGACCTAGCCGGTTTGCGGTTATTTCAAGATTATCTCAACCGCAGGGCGACCGGATGGGGTGAAACAGGCAATGGAAACGCGAGTGCGGGGCAGGGTGGCCATGGGCGACCTGCTGCGATGACCGAACAAGAGGCCTACGATGTCTTGGGGCTTCAAATGGGTGCGAGCGAGGAAGATATCCGACAGGCGCACCGGGCGTTGATGAAGAAAATTCATCCCGACCAAGGGGGGACGACGTATCTCGCCACCCGCGTCAATCTGGCCAAGGATGTCTTGCTGAGAACGCATGGCTAATTGTCGCTCCGGACCAACTTTATTTCTTCCCGTTTAACTTCTAGAAGCAAAACAGTTAATGCCGCGTTTTTTTAGCTTCACACAGGCAGCCGCTGCATCTGCCTCAGATAATTTAATGAATCGACTACGCCAAAGGTTCTGGCCACTGACTTTTATCTTGTCGGCAGAAGGAACGGCATTGGCCGAAAGCGTATCCTTGCTCCCTCGGATCGAGGTAAGAAGGGCTTGAGCCTGCTTTTCGGATTTTGCGACACCAACCTGAATCCACCAAGATTGTTCTTGTCCAGAATTTGTGGGGGATGCCATTGCTTTAGAGGGCGTCGTCACAATCTTTGTTTGTGCATCAGTACTACCACTCTCAGCATCACCTTGGCTCATCGGCTCAAGTCCGGATGACTTTCCAGCGGGTGCCCTCTTAGAGGCAACAGGCGTGCTGTTTGACGCTTTTTCGAGATAGGTATCGATCAGTTCCGCCATACGGCGATCGCGTGACGGTCCCGACCGCCCACCTAGAATAACGGCCAGCAGCGCACGGTCGTCCTGATGAACCGAGGTTAATAGATTAAACCCTGAGGCTTGTGTATAGCCTGTCTTAATCCCATCAACGCCATCAATGCGACCTAAGAGCTTGTTGTGATTGCCAATTGTATCGCCGTCGTATTCAAACGAACGCATCGAAAAGTAAGAATAATATTTTGGAAACCGCTGTTGAATCGATTTGCCAAGTGTTACGAGATCCCGCGCTGTCGTAAGCTGACGGGGATTGGGTAGGCCGGAGGCATTCGCATAAACCGTACGGTTCATACCCAAGGAGCGTGCCTTTTTCGTCATCAAATCGGCGAAATTTGCTTCCGTTCCACCGACTGTTTCGGCGATAGCTACGGCAATATCGTTTGCTGACTTGGTAACAACCGCTTTGATAGCGTCTTCGACAGATATCGTATCGCCTGCACTCAAGCCAAGTTTGGAGGGGGCCTGCTTTTGCGCCCAGGCTGAAATTTTGATCTGAGAGCCGAGAGAAAGCCGTCCGGCATCGAGCTCTTCAAACAGCAGATAAAGTGTCATCACCTTGGTAATCGAAGCCGGATGACGCTGCGCATCAGAGTTAATAGCGTAAAGCGTTTTGCCCGAACGGGCATCCACAACAAGTTCAGCATAGGGGGGCGCATAGGGTGCTGAAGTCTGACTTTTCGCCTTTGCAAGAGCAGCACTAGGTAATGATACGAGCCCGTACGAAAGTGCCAAAAAGCCTGTGAGGGCAACGGACGTAAAAGCCAGACGAATAAAACGCATTATCGAACTACTCCTAACGATACCGGAAACCTTTAAAAAAATGTCTCATGCAGTCCTTATGACGACAAGCCCCACCTTATGCAGAGGTGTTTATATCGACGGGGTTACAGCTTTGTTAAATTAAATGAAATTTTGATCAAAAAAATTATTATATTGCAGTGCACAAAATTTCTTGACAAAAATGGTGCAATGCATATAACTCGTTTTATGAATAAAATTCCGGAAGCGGATCAGTCGACGGAACCCTCGCGAAAATAAGGAATCCCTTTTATGATGAACCAGTTCGAAGATTTCCAAAAGATGAGCAAAGATAGCATCGACCTTGCGGTCAAGAGCTTTGGATCGACCAGCAAAAGCGTCCAAGCTATCGCCACCGAAACAGCCGACTACTCTAAGAAGGCTTTTGAGCATAGCTCATCGGTGATGGAGAAGCTCGTGGGTGTAAAGACGCTTGATAAGGCTTTTGAAATTCAGTCCGATTTTGCAAAATCAGCCTATGAAGGCTTCGTTGCCTATGCTTCGAAGGTGGGTGAACTGTATACTGACCTCGCGAAGGATACAGTCAAGCCTTACGAGACAATCATTGCGAAGGTCCAGACGGTCGCGAAATAAGCGGCTCATTGGTCGATAATATTGAAAGCCCGGCTCTGCCGGGCTTTTTTCGTTGCGGGTAATTATAAAAATTCCAGAATATTTTGTATTCGGTCTGGAAATTGCTGTTAACGAGGCATAGCTTGATGACAGTAGATTTTAGGAGCATCATCCGAAGACTGCTTCTTAGAATTGAATGGGGCTCATGCATACCGTAAGTCGTTTCGAGAAAAAGAGGGTTTTATTAGTCGCCGAAAGGCGTGAGCGCATTGATGTGTCGATGGCGATGCCGCCGGATCGGTACGACGATGACCGAGGCCCTGGCGTCGCGATCATCACGCGCACGAAACCGGCAACAAAAAAACCTCCTCTTTACCGCGTCTTGTTGCTCAATGACGATTTCACGCCCATGGAATTTGTCATTCATATCCTTCAGCAATTTTTCAATAAAACCTATGACGACGCCCAAGTCATAATGATGCATGTTCACCAAAACGGGGTCGGTGAATGTGGCGTATTTACCTATGAGGTCGCTGAAACAAAGGTGACCCTTGTTATGGATTTTGCACGAAAGCACCAGCATCCGCTGCAATGCGTGATGGAACGAAACTGAAAGGTCGTGTGACGATATGCCGTCATTCTCGAAGAGTTTAGAACAGGTTCTTCATAAGGCGCTCGCTCTCGCCAATGAGCGCCGCCATGAATATGCGACGCTTGAGCATTTGTTGCTTGGCCTGATGGAAGACCGCGATGCGGTCGCTGTCATGCGGGCCTGCGGCGTGGACCTTGATATTCTGCGGCATAGCCTCGTCGAATATATCGACAGCGAGCTGACGACGCTTGTCACCGCAGTACCAGCCGACGCCAAACCGACGGCTGGTTTCCAGCGCGTCATTCAACGCGCTGTGATCCATGTGCAATCCTCTGGTCGCGAGGAAGTAACAGGAGCCAATATCCTTGTGGCGCTGTTTGCGGAGCGCGAGAGCTATGCCGCTTACTTCCTGCAAGAGCAGGATATGACGCGCTATGATGCTGTGAATTACATTTCCCACGGCATTGCTAAGCGGAATGGCACAACGACCGCCCCGCCTGAAACGGACCACGATGAAGACGCAGCCGACCGTCCGGAGAATACTGGCGAACAGGGAGGCGGGCAAAAAAAGAAAGGCGAAGCGCTCGACGCCTATTGCGTTAATTTGAACAAAAAGGCCGCCGAGGGGAGGATCGATCCTCTCATTGGTCGTGAGGCTGAAGTGAAGCGCACCATTCAGGTGTTATGCCGCAGGCAGAAGAATAATCCTTTGCTCGTGGGAGAGCCCGGTGTCGGCAAAACCGCTATCGCCGAAGGTTTGGCGCTGAAAATCACGCGCGGCGAAGTGCCAGCCGTTCTGCAAGGTGCAACTGTATTTGCTCTCGATATGGGTCTTTTGCTGGCAGGTACGCGTTACCGGGGCGACTTCGAAGAGAGGTTGAAGCAGGTCGTTAAAGAGATCGAGCAACATCCGAATGCCGTTCTGTTTATCGACGAGATTCACACGGTCATTGGTGCAGGGGCGACTTCTGGCGGCGCTATGGATGCATCGAACCTGCTAAAGCCGGCTTTGGCACAAGGAGCCCTGCGCTGTATCGGCTCTACAACTTACAAGGAATTCCGTCAGTTTTTCGAGAAAGATCGTGCGCTGTTGCGGCGGTTTCAAAAGATTGACGTCAATGAGCCCTCTATTCCCGATACAATTGAAATCCTCAAAGGGCTCAAACCTTACTATGAAGAGTTTCATGGGTTGCGTTATTCAAACGATGCCATAAAGGCTGCTGTAGAACTCTCCGCGCGCTACATCCATGATCGGAAATTGCCCGACAAGGCCATTGACGTGATCGATGAAAGTGGCGCAGCGCAAATGTTATTAACCGAGAGCCGTCGCCGTAAAACCATTGGCGTCGCCGAAATTGAGGCGACCGTATCCACGATGGCGCGAATTCCGCCAAAGACCGTCTCGAAAGATGATACAGAGGTTCTTAAATCGCTGGAAGAGACTCTGAAGCGGGTGGTTTACGGTCAGGATGCGGCCATTTCGGCCCTGACCTCCGCCATTAAACTGGCCCGCGCTGGACTGCGCGATCCAGAAAAGCCAATTGGTTCTTATCTCTTCGCTGGTCCGACGGGTGTTGGTAAAACCGAGGTGGCCCGCCAGCTGGCGGCCTCCCTTGGTGTTGAGATTAAGCGGTTTGACATGTCCGAATATATGGAACGCCACGCCATTTCGCGGCTGATCGGCGCGCCTCCCGGATATGTAGGTTTTGATCAGGGTGGCCTCCTGACAGATGCTGTCGATCAGCATCCCCATTGCGTTCTTTTGCTCGATGAAATCGAAAAGGCCCATCCAGACCTCTTCAATATTCTTCTCCAAGTGATGGATCATGGCAAGCTTACCGATCACCACGGCAAAACGGTCGATTTCCGCAATGTCATATTGATTATGACAACCAATGCTGGGGCTGCCGACCTTGCTAAATCAGCCTTCGGATTTACCCGGACGAAGCGGGAAGGCGATGACCAAGAGGCGATCACCCGCATGTTTGCGCCGGAATTCCGTAACCGGCTCGATCAAATCATTTCCTTTGGACAGCTTCCGAAGGAAGTAGTCAGCAAAGTCGTCGATAAGTTTGTGCTTCAGCTTGAAGCGCAACTCGCCGACCGCAATGTTACCATTGAACTGTCGGACGAGGCGCGGGTTTGGCTTGTCGACCACGGTTACGATGAGACGATGGGAGCAAGGCCAATGGCCCGGCTCATCCAGTCGGCGATCAAGCAACAGCTTGCCGAGGAATTGCTGTTCGGTAAACTCAAAAATGGCGGTGGCGTTCGGGTCATCGTGGTTTCGGGTGAAAAGGGTGACAAGCTAGGTTTTGAGTACCTTAATGGTCCCGTTGTACCGAAGCCCGAAAAGGCGGTTGCGGAAGCAAAATCGAAGGCTAGTGCTGTTAGAAGGACGCCAACGGGTTCGGCCCGCCCTAAGATTAAAAGTATAATCGACAAGCCAGTGCGAACCGTGCCAAAGGTCCCCCTGTAATTTTTGACGTTCTCGATCTTATCCGAGAAAAAAGATGGGAAACAGCGCAGTGGCGTCATCGCAGCAACAGCGCAATCGTCGGCGGCGTGGGCGGCTACGGTATGAGGATACCGTAGCTTGGCTCATCGTTCCCGTTATTCTTGTTGCATTGTTGTACGGGCTATTGGAGTTGGCGCGCCAGTTAAGTGGAACCCCGCTGGGAAAATTCCTTGGATGGTAATAGGGGAAGGGTTGGGCGCTTTCGATTTCTGGTTCAGTTAGACTTTAACCAGTTCAAACTTGCTTCTATCCACCCGAACCTTGCTCCTATGTATCCCAATTCATAGTCTCATGTGTCCGATCATATCATCTCGTCTCATCCACTCGAACCGTGCTTTTAACGTAAGCTTCCGGTGAACACCGCCTTGCGCGGATTGGATTGATTTAGGACACTGTGCGTATGGATAGTCATACACACAGTGCGCAAGTTCAGCGTTTGTCCGTTATTGAGAATGGGCGCCGTCGTCGCTGGACCGCAGATGAGAAGATGC
>CANCAR010000041.1 GCA_947374125.1 Hyphomicrobiales bacterium
CCCGGAGCTTCGTCGGCTCCACGGCATACTGCCCCAATTGCTCGTCAATTCTGGCGCGCCAAACGAGGTCGCAACCATTGCCCGCCTGCAACGCCGGTTGCATCCGCCGCGACCGACCGCCCCGCACCACACCCAAATGCCGCCCATGCTCGCGCGTCATCGCTTCTAAAATGACATCGCGCTCACCCAGACGCCGCACCCCAATCACGATGCCCTCGTCCTGCCATTCCATTGTGAATGCCCATAAACGTTCTGTTTTCCTTCTCCCTGAGCGAGAAGGTGGCGCGGGACGCGACGGTTGAGGGGTGAGGCGTGGTTTGCGAAGCAAATAAAAAGGTCCGGTGGACCTTTTTAAACAACGAACGCCCAAAGTGCAAACGAAGGGCGGGGCAATGTCAACGACCGGCCCGCCGCTTACGCTTTGGGAGCTCATCATTCGAACGGCGTCACTGGTGCTTTGCGTTGCCTACAACCAACCACCCTTCACCCATCTGCTCCGCAGACACCCTCTCCTTCAAGGAGACGGACATCACTTCGGAAAGTCCAACCCCATCTCGCGATCACCCAAGCTGCAGAGCCTCCTGCCCGAGACGAGCGCGCGGCGAAAACGACAGCATGACCTCTACCTCTTGATCAAGGTTACCAAGAATATCAATCATACGATCAAGCGTGAAGCGTCCGAGCTTCGCGTTGCGGATGCGCGAAAACTCGGAGTGGCTGATACCCGTTAGCCGCTCGGCATCGCGGGTAGAGAGCTTGCGCTCGTCGAGCGTGCGGATGATTTTTGCCGCCATAAGGGCGCGTGCCTGCTCAAGCCCTGCATTGGCACGGCCAAAGTCACGAAATACGTTGCCGGAGCCGCGCACCAGTTCAAATTTATCATCGCTCATGTTTCAATGCCTCCTTTAATCGCTTCATAGGCCGTAAGCTTATGAAGTCGCAGATAGAGTTTTCATAAATGATTCATGTCGATTGAATAACCAGCGGCACGGAGCTCTTTTAGTAAGTTTGTTCGCCATGCACCTTTTGAATCAAATTCCTCGATTATGATTCCGCTCAAATCCGATGGAACCAAAACATCGTTGTCGCGAAGTGCACAAACGCGATTTCGTCCTAATTTTCCGATAAAAAATCCCAATTCAAAATAAACATTTTGTCTTGCACGAACCTCATATTGGGATTCACCTTTTTTTCTTCCTTCGTCGTCTCCCGTCAATAAAACGATAGCAAAGCCAACTTCACCGTGTTCTTCAAATTTTTCAATAACCGTTTTGCTACCACTTGCTTGTAGCTCAAGAATAATTGGCTTCAAGCTTTGTTTCTGTAACAAATTTTCGATTTCATGTCTCGGAGCTTTATCGTGGCCGTGGACAATAAAAATTTTATTTGAAATCAGTTCACCATTATTTGAAATTTGTTTTTTTAATTTTTTTTCTTTGTATCGACTTATTTCAAGTTCGCGTTGTTCAATTGCACTATCCCAAATAGCTATTACAGCATCTTTTGAATTAGCTATATCTTGTCTAATTTCATAAATACTCAATTCGTGAAAAGTATACGACCCGCTACTTAAGCTTTTTCCATCGGAATAATTTTTTTGTTCGGCATCGCGCCCAGCAAACACTCGATCAAAAACGGCCTGCAAATAAGTATTTAAACGAATAATATTCGGGTCACTCCATCTGGAGTTAACAGAGTTTGGATTAAACGATTTTATTCGACTGCTAGCCTCCTTCATATCTTCAAGGTCGCTTATTAAATCTTCAAACGATTTCATCATGACATTCTCTAATTAATTAGCAAATAAATTCATTACCAACTTTAAGTCATCTAAACTCGCGTTTGTATCTATAGTGCATATTCTTAAGCCGCCTGAATAATGCTCGTAAACTGTTGCAGCAGTTAGAATAGACGCGACTTAATTAAACGTTGTCATTGCGCGCCAATTAACCAAGTATGTCTCGGAAAATCAACCAACTATAGCGTCAAAATGGTTCACTTCGGAAAGTCCAACCCCATCTCGCGATACCGCGCCGGGTCATCCGACCAGTTCTCGCGCACTTTCACATGCAAAAACAAATGCACGGTTTTCTCAATCTCAAGGCCGATTTCTTTACGCGCCATTTCGCCAATCAGCTTAATCTGCTGGCCGCCTTTGCCGAGCACGATCATGCGTTGCGTTTCGCGTTCCACGAAAATCGTCTGCTCGATGCGTACCGAGCCGTCTTTGCGTTCCTGCCATTGGTCCGTTTCAACGGTCGAGCGATAGGGCAATTCGTCATGCAACCGCTCAAACAGCTTTTCGCGGGTAATCTCGGATGCCAACATCCGCAGGGGCGCATCCGACACCTGATCCTCGGGATAAAGCCAAGCCCCCATCGGCATCAGAGAGGCAAACCGCTCCAACACGCGCGGCACGCCGCTACCGGTCAAGGCCGATACCATGTAGGTTTCTTTAAAGTTAAACAGCGTGTTAACGTGCTCCGTTAACTTTAAAAGCGAAGCGCGCTCGACGAGATCGACCTTGTTCAAGATCAGATAAACCGGCTGAGACAGATTGGGTAAGCCCGCCATAATCGCCTCGGCTTCCTCATCCACCCCTTTGCGTGCATCGAGCACCAAGGCAATGGCATCGGCATCGCCCGCCCCGCCCCAAGCGGAGGTCACCATCGCGCGATCCAAGCGCCGCTTCGGTGTAAAAATACCGGGCGTATCGACGAAGATCACTTGGCTGTCGTCCTTAATCGCAATGCCGCGCACCTGTGTCCGCGTCGTTTGCACCTTGCGCGAGACAATCGAGACCTTGGCCCCAACCAATTGATTGACCAAAGTGGACTTGCCCACATTCGGCGCGCCGATAAGCGCCACAAAGCCGCACCTTGTCACAGCGGTAGCGCCCTTCATCAATTCGGTATGGAAATCCTCGTCGCTCATGCCAACTCCTCAATGCCTTCGCGCCGTAAAAATTCGGCGGCGGCGGCGTGTTCTGCCGTCTTTTTTGACGTTCCTTCGCCCTCGGCAGGCTCAAAACCGGGTATCTCAGCCGCGATCACAAACACGGGCGCATGGTCGGGGCCGGTCCGCCGCACCTCGCGATAAAGCGGGATCACAAGCCCCTTCCCCATCGCCCATTCTTGCAACGCCGATTTCGCATCCCGCCGCGAGCGATGCCCCGCAGCTAAACGCGGCCCAAAACTACGCTCGATCAATGCCCGAGCCGCTTCAAGACCCGCATCGAGATAAACCGCCGCGATCAACGCCTCGCATACATCGCCCAGTAATGCGGTCTTTTTCCGCATTCCTGACTGTTTTTCGCCGGTGCCAAGCCGAATATAGGGCGAAACACCCCACGCCTCGGCCACCTCAGCGCAAGCTTCCTTCCGCACGAGATCAGCCAGCCGGCGGGAGAGTGCCCCCTCATCCTCATCCGGAAACGTCCGATAGAGGAGATCCGCAATCACAAGACCCAATACGCGGTCGCCCAAGAACTCCATGCGTTGATAATGCGGTCCCGACGCAGGCGTTCCCGGTAGGGCGCTGATATGCGTCAACGCGCGTGTTAAAAGCTCACCATTGCCAAAAATATGACCGATCGAAGCTTCAAGATCGGAGCGCTCAAGCGCTGGGCGACGCGTCATCAGGCTCAATGGATCCGGTTAAAGATGCGGCCCCACCGCACCGACCATGGCCATTCCCATAATTTCCAGGACGAGCCATCAATGGAGAAGAAAATCACCTCGGCCCGTCCCACCAGATTTTCGTAAGGAACCATGCCAACGCCATAGGGTACTTCAAACCGGGAATCGCTCGAATTATCGCGGTTGTCGCCCATAAAGAAGAAATTACCCGGCGGCACAACGAAATCGGGCGTATTGCGTCCCATCACATTGAAATAATTCTTTTTATCCTGAGCCAGATGAACCTTACCACCCGGCAGTTCCTCGTTAAAATACAAGAACTCCTCGGACATACCCGCGCCCGCATCACCCTTCTCAGTGCCCATTGGCCCTTTTTTGACAGGCGTGCCGTTGATGTAAAGGAGATTATCCTTCATCTGCACATGGTCGCCGGGTAGACCGATGAGCCGCTTAATATAATCGGTCGATTGGTCGCCCGGCCATTTAAATACAATCACATCGCCGCGCTTTGGCTCTGTTCCCAGAATACGACCGGAGAACAGCGCGGGGCTGCCGGGGATCGAATGTTTCGAAAATCCGTAGGAATATTTCGAAACAAACAAATAATCGCCAATCAGCAGCGTCGGCACCATTGAGCTTGATGGGATGTTGAAGGGCTGAAACAAAAACGTCCGGATCACAACGGCGATCAATAACGCCTGAACAATCACCTTGATGGTCTCAATCAGACCGCCATCCTCTCGCTTGGTTTTTTGCGAGCCTTGGGTATCGCTCATCGTTTCAGGTCCTTTACAATCATATAAAAACAGCCTCAAACTTCTCTATAGGCATTGGCTCAGGGCTAAGCAATGCAAACGCCCACTCCCCGACGTCCTGTCCCTAGTCAAGCGGTATGGCCTCAATAACCACCACCGCCATCGCCATGGGATGATCATCCGTCAGCGTCAGATGAATATGGACTTTATGCCCCTTAGGCGTCATCGCATTCAGCCGCTCCAACGCACCGCCTTCGAGCTTAAGCGTTGGCGCGCCTGAGCGCAGATTAACAACGCCCATATCCTTCATGAATACGCCACGGCTAAAGCCGGTTCCCAGCGCCTTGGCGCAGGCCTCTTTAGCCGCAAAGCGCTTGGCATAGGTCGCGGCCGCATGTGCACGACTTTCAGCCTTGCGCCGCTCCTCATCCGTGAACACACGGTGTGTAAACCGCTCGCCAAATCGCGCGAGCGTCTGCTCGATTCGCGTAATATCGCACAAATCGGAGCCAAGCCCGAGGATCACGGACGCGCCCTAGCCTTCGCACGGCCACGATCCATCGCTTCCCTCATCTGCTGGATAGCCAAGGGAAGACCGATGAAGATCGCCTCACCCACAATGAAATGACCAATATTAAGCTCGCGAACCTCCGGCAAGGCGGCAACCACTTCAGCGGAATAAAAATCAAGTCCATGGCCTGCATGGACCTCAAGCCCAAGCTTTCCCGCCAGCTCGGCGCCCGAATCTAGGCGGGCAAAATCATGCGCCGCCTTGGCCTTGTCCCCGTGCGCTAGCGCCTCGCACCAAGCCCCGGTGTGGAGCTCAATAACAGGGGCTCCGAGTTTTTTTGCCATCTCAATCGGCTCAGGGTCAGCTTCGATAAACAGCGAGACGCGAATACCCGCTTGCGTCAATTCCGCGATATAAGGGGCCAAAAGGTTATGTTGGCCCACGACATCGAGCCCACCTTCGGTCGTCCGCTCCTCACGCTTTTCGGGCACAAGGCAAACGGCGTGGGGCTTCACCCTGAGCGCGATCTTCTTCATCTCCTCCGTCGCCGCCATTTCAAAATTGAGAGGCTTGGCGATTTCAAGGCTTAGCCGCGCCATGTCCTCGTCACGAATATGGCGGCGATCTTCGCGCAGATGTGCGGTGATGCCATCCACGCCCGCTTCAATCGCCATCAAAGCCGCGCGAACGGGATCAGGCGCATTTCCACCGCGAGCGTTTCGGATTGTCGCCACATGGTCGATGTTTAAACCGAGCCTAAGAGGGAGAATGTTGGTCATCGTTGTTTTACGCCTTTAAAGCACGACTGCCCGGCTTAATTGGCGGAATAGCGGCCAATTCGGGCGGAAGTTGGTCGGCAGGATACGTCGGAATATCAAGCGTCGCGAGCGCGATATAGGGAATACCAAGCTCAGCCTTGCCGCCTGAACGATCAATCAAGCAGGCTTCGCCGACAAGATTATTCGTCAAACCGGAAATCGATTCAATACATTCACGCGAGGACAGCCCCGTGGTGATGATATCTTCAACAATCAAAACGCGTGCCTCGTCTGGAATGGTAAATCCGCGCCGCAACTGAAACCGGCCCTCTTCGCGCTCGACAAAAACCGCCTTTGCTCCCAAATGCCGCGCTGTTTCATAGCCCGGTACAATGCCACCAACGGCGGGGGACACCACAACGTCGATCTTGCCAAACTGAGCTGTGATTTTTTGAGCCAACGCTCGGCAGAGTTTTTCCGTGCGGGCCGGGTCTTGGAAAATAAACATTTTCTGCAAAAAAACCGGGCTTCTAAGCCCAGAAGACAGAATAAAATGCCCCTCCAGCAAAGCGCCAGCATCACGGAATTCGGCAAGAACGTCGTCAGAATTCATCAAAAATACTCCCATTGAACCGGAGCTTTACCACGAAGCACACAAAACGCGACACCAACCAAACCGATTTTAACCGCAAAATTAGCCATTCACCCGCGTCACGCTGTTAATTTCGGGCTTGGCCTTGAGTTGGCTGATGATCGCGCTCAAATGGCGCAGATCCCACACCTCGACATCGATAACCATTTCCCGGTAATCCGCCGTTTTTCCAGTGATCGAAATCGCATCAATATTGCCATCGCTTTCACCGATCACGGTCGCCACTTGCGCCAAAACACCCGGTTCATTTAACACCGTCACCCGAAGCTGCGCCGGGAAACGCTGTGGGTGCACTTCATCAATATCCCACCGCACATCAAGCCATCGCTCGGGTTGGTCATCAAAGGCCGTCAAAGCGGGCGATTGTATGGGATAGATCGTAATGCCAACCCCGGGCGTTAAAATTCCAATGATCCGATCGCCCGGAACAGCGCCGCCATTGGGCGCAAATTGCACGGGCAAATCACCGCCAATACCGCGGATTGGAATTGCCGATTGAGCGGGCTCATCGCCATCGCCTTCGCCCGCGCCCGGCACTTTGAACACAAGCCCCTGGCCCTGTTTCATGCCAAACCATCCGCCCTCGGCGAGATTGGCGCCTGCACCGGCGGCCTGTTCTTCGCGATAATCGGGATAGACCGCTTTCACGACATCGCCGGAATATATTTCACCTCGTCCAACGGCGGCAAACACGTCGTCAATGGACGTTCGCGCCAAACGCGGCAGCGCCAGTTTTAACCGATCCTCTGCATAGGGCTTACCGATCCGCTCAAACGCGCGCTCGATGATTTTTTGGCCAAGACCCGAATATTGGTTGCGCGACGCTGTGCGCGTAGCGCGCCGAATGGCCGCACGCGCCTTTCCCGTCACAACAATCGATTCCCAAGCAGACGGCGGCGTTTGCCCTTCAGCGCGTACAATCTCTACCTCGTCGCCATTCCGGAGCGTAGAAACGAGTGGCACCAGCGCGCCATTCACCTTAGCACCCACGGCCGTGTCACCCACATCGGTATGCACCGCATAGGCAAAATCAATGGGCGTGGCATTGCGTGGCAGGGCGATCAAGCGACCCTTTGGCGTGAAGCAAAAGACCTGATCATGAAAAAGTTCGAGCTTGGTGTGTTCCAAAAACTCCTCGGCGTTTTCACCCTCCGACAAGGTTTCAAGCGTCCGACGCAGCCACGCATAAGCGTTGCTCTCATTGCCCTGCCCCATCAGCGATGGGTTGCCGTCCGCGTCTTTATAGAGCGCATGCGCCGCGATGCCATATTCGGCCAAGCGATCCATTTCCGCTGTTCTAATCTGCAATTCCACACGCTGGCGACCCGGGCCAACAACGGTTGTATGCAACGAATGGTAGTCATTCTGCTTCGGCGTCGAGATGTAATCCTTGAACCGCCCCGGCACGGTCGACCAGGTGGTGTGCACAATACCAAGCGCCGCGTAGCAATCCGCCACCGTGTCCACAATCACCCGAAACCCGAAAATATCCGATAATTGTTCAAATGAGACCGACTTTCGCTCCATTTTCCGCCAAATCGAATAGGCGCGCTTTAACCGCCCCTTCACCTGCGCCTTGATCCCGGAGGCGGCGAGTTTCTGCGTCAGCTCGTTTTCAATTCGCTCAATCAGTGGGCCGCTTTTCGGACCAAGCTCATCAAGCCTTCGCCTAATGGCCGCATAGGCATCGGGCATGAAATGACGAAAGGCCAGGCTTTCCAGCTCCTCGCGCAAATCCTGCATCCCCATGCGTCCGGCAAGGGGAGCGTAAATATCGAGCGTTTCTTCCGCAATGCGCGCCCGCTTGGCTTCCGGCATAAATTGCAGCGTCCGCATATTGTGCAAACGATCGGCGAGCTTGATCAGCAGCACCCGTACATCATCGGCAATCGCCAACAAAAGCTTTCTTAAGTTTTCAGCCTGTGCGGCCTTTTTG
This sequence comes from Hyphomicrobiales bacterium, assembly GCA_947374125.1. Lineage (GTDB taxonomy): Bacteria > Pseudomonadota > Alphaproteobacteria > Rhizobiales > Beijerinckiaceae > CAIUPE01. The sequence continues at coordinate 8,251 of CANCAR010000041.1, forward strand.
GATACAAGATCGAGCTTCTGGATTTTAGTGAGACCATCAACCAATTGGCCAATATCGGCACCAAAAATACGGTCGATTTCTTCCCGCGTCGTCTCGGTGTCCTCGATCGTATCATGCAACAGGGCAGCGACAATCGTGGCGTCATCGAGTTTAAGTTCCGTGAGAATGGCGGCCACTTCAAGCGGATGCGACATATAGGGCGCGCCCGACGCCCGCATCTGGTTGCCATGCGCGCGCATCGCATACACATAGGCGCGGTTGAGCAGAGCCTCATCCGTATGCGGATTATAGGCTTTTACCCGATCAACCAGTTCATATTGCCTCATCATGGGATAAACTATCCCGCTTTCGATCCCACTTCGCAAGATGAAGATCGCAAAAGCATCAAATCCCATAAAAAAACCCGGCTGCATAACAGCCGGGCTTAAACCGTCAACTGAACGTTAGATCAGTCGCTATCGTCGTCGGAGCCGACAGGCGGAACCAGCCCATCAAGACCACGCAATAAATCTTCTTCCGTCATCCGGTCAAACTCGACCGGCGAATCATCTGAGCTTGATCCGCCCGGTGCGCCGAGCATTGGCACAGCCCCCGCTTCAGGCTCATCAACATCGACGTGCTTTTGAAGCGAATGGATCAGATCTTCCTTAAGATCCTCAGGGGAAACCGTCGAATCTGCGATTTCGCGCAACGCCACAACCGGGTTTTTATCGCGATCCCGATCAATGGTCAGCGGTGAACCCGCGGAAATCATACGTGCCCGATGGCTCGCCAAAAGGACGAGTTCGAAGCGGTTATCAACTTTTTCGATGCAATCTTCAACGGTGACGCGAGCCATGGCGACCCAGTCTCCTTTTAGTATGTGGCGGGAACTGAAGCGTCTGATACACTTACGTTCCGAATGAAGCAAGTTTTTATGGAGACTGTTGATTCCCCTACCTCGAAATCAAGTGTGTTGGCCTCAACCATACCTCAAAAACCTGATCTTTTTGGCAGGTGTTCCGGGAGGCTTTATGCTTGACTAAATCTTAAGCCGTCCATTAAAAAACAACCATAGACTGAATCGGTTGGCGTATTAGAATTAAAGGTTGCATAAAAAGACTTTTTGTTCCCCGAAGACGTTGACCTAAAAACAAAATTTATTGCAAAGGCGGACCAAATTTTTCGCCGATTTAACGAAAAGAGATCATAAAATGCCAAGTTCAGAACGCATTGCTCTATTTATTGATGGCGCCAATCTCTACGCCACCGCGAAATCCCTAGGCTTCGATATCGATTATAAAAGGCTCCTGAAAGAGTATCAGGCGCAGGGCTATTTGGTCCGCGCTTTTTATTACACGGCGCTGATTGAGGATCAGGAATATTCCTCGATTCGCCCGCTGATCGACTGGCTTGATTATAATGGCTACCGGGTTGTCACCAAGCCCACCAAAGAATTCGTGGACTCGACCGGCCGCCGTAAGGTCAAGGGCAATATGGATATCGAGCTCGCCATCGATGCGCTGGAGCTTGCACCCTATATCAACCATGCCGTGATTTTCTCGGGCGACGGGGATTTTCGCTCCCTCGTTGAGGCGTTGCAACGCCGGGGCGTGAAAGTATCGGTGGTCTCTACCATCACCTCACAGCCACCGATGGTGGCGGACGAATTGCGCCGTCAGGCGGATGAGTTCATCGACATTGTTCACCTGTTGCCCCGCATCGGCCGCGAGTCGACCGATCGCCCAGCCCGTCCGCCAGAGCGTCGGATCGGTCCGGACGAAGAAGAGATGTGATCGAAGCGCTCGAACCCCATCACGCTGAGCCATCCGCCGATTGCAGCCTTTGCCCTCGGCTGGTTGCCTTTCGGCAATCGGCGCGGGCCCAGTTTCCCGATTGGCACAACGCGCCGGTTAAGTCCTTCGGACCCGAAACGGCACGGCTTTTAATTATTGGTCTCGCGCCCGGTTTGAGGGGTGCTAACCGCACGGGGCGCCCTTTTACCGGCGATTATGCGGGGGATCTCCTCTACGCAACGCTTCTGAAATTCGGCTTTGCGACGGGTGAGTTCTTGGCCCGCCCCGATGATGGGCTCGCGCTCATCGATTGCCGCATCACCAATGGCGTGCGTTGCGTGCCGCCAGAGAACAAGCCTACGCCGCTTGAGATCGCCACCTGCCGACCCTTCTTGAGCGATACGATCAACCGGATGCCCGCATTAAGTTCCATCGTAGCGCTTGGCCGCATCGCCCATGATACGACACTGAAAGCGCTCGGCGTTCCCTTGTCGCGCCACCCCTTCGGCCACGGCGCGCGGCACGAGATCGGCGCGATCACACTCTATGACAGCTATCACTGCTCGCGCTACAACACGAATACGGGTGTTTTGACGACCGCTATGTTTGAAGCGGTGTTTGAACGGATTCGTGCGGACATTTGAAACCATAGACTTAGCGCACCGAAGACCTTATGTGAGCATCATCTAAGGAAACTCCCGCATGACCCGTCGCTCGCCCCGTCTGCTTGATGATTTTGACCGGCTTTCGGCAAGCGCGCGGGCCGTCCCGTCATCGTTACCGATGGCGACCGCTCGGGGCTGATTGCCAGCGCAGAGGCTCTAACAGAAGCGTTGGCCAAGGGCCTATCCGATATCGCCAAGGGCCAAGCGCACCTAGTTTTACCCTCCGCCCGGCTGAAGCGGCTCGGCGTCGAGCGGCAAACGCCGGGCTCCATCGCGCTGCCGCGGCTTGATCTCGACCGCATCGCCACGCTGGCGCAAAAGCTTGAGGCAAAAGCCGACGCGCCGATTGGCTCAACCAGTGTCATCGATCGCGCGGGCCTTGAACTTTTGGCCCTAGCCCTCCTCCTGCCCGCCATCATCGTGATCCCGCTTGGAAAGCCTTCGCTTGAGGGCGAGGCGCTGCAAGTGGTCCGCGCCGAAGCGATTGAGCAATACCGCCGTGGCTCGGCGGCGCGGCTCGCCATCGTCTCCCGCGCGCCCGTGCCGCTTGAAGGCGCAGAGCAGACCGAATTTGTGGTGTTTAGAGGCGGCGAAGGCTTGCGCGATCAGGTCGCCATCCTCGTCGGCAAGCCCGATCTGAGCGGCCCCGTGCTGACCCGTTTGCACTCCGCCTGTTTAACCGGCGATTTGTTTGGCTCACTCAAATGCGATTGCGGCGATCAATTGCGCGAAACCGTCCGCTACATGGCGGAAAATGGCGGCGGCGTGCTGCTCTATCTCGATCAGGAAGGCCGCGGCAACGGCATCGCCAATAAAATCCGCGCCTATGCCCTGCAAACCCAAGGGCTGGATACCTACGAGGCCGATGAGGCCTTGGGCCTCGATATGGACCAACGCGGTTTTGATTTCGCAGCCCTTATGCTCCACCAGCTCGGCGTGAGCCGGATCACGCTTTTAACCAACAACCCCGAAAAAATCGCCGCCATGCGCCGCTCCGGCATCGAGGTTACCACCCACCGCCGGATTTTCGGCAGAGAGACCGCCGATAACCTCACCTACATCGCCACCAAACGCTCGCGAGCCGGGCATTTGGGGGATGAGCGGTCTTAGGGCGCAGAAAAGAGCCTCATCCTGAGCCGCGCCGAAGGCGCGAGTCGAAGGACGGTAGCCGCGCCGAAGGCGCGAGTCGAAGGACGGTAGCCGCTCAATTGGTCCTTCGACAAGCCGCTTCGCGGCTGCTCAGGATGAGGAGATAATACACCCCTCACCCTACACCCTACACCCTACACCCTACACCCTCTATTAAACATATCCGAGATCAATTAAGACAATTCATAAGTAAATTTAAAACAACCATAGGTTGTATTAAGATTGTAAAACAACTATTGGTAAGTAAAATCTGTTTCATTTTCGCAACATACCTTAGATCAAAATTCCACTAAACCTATTATGACACTTTATGACGTTGCGGAATCCAGTCCATTTTCTCATCATTCCACCGTTGAAACCCGCTTGGGGCAGTCTCGAGCGAGCAAATCATGGATGTGACAATGAAACTCTCCACTCTCCTCCTTTCCTCGGCAGCGCTCCTCGTTGCTGGCGCGGCTTACGCCGCCGACCTCCCAGCCAAGAAGGCCGCTCCAGCAGCAGCCCCAACCGGCTGCCCTGCTTTCGGCGCTGGCTTCTTCGCCATTCCAGGCGGCGATACCTGCATTAAGTTCTCGGGCTTTATGAACTATACGGCAGGCTATACCAGTGACAACGACAAGGTGACCGCTGCAAAGTATGGTCAGGCTGGCGCGTTCCGCCTGTTGACGGACGTTCGCAGCAATTCCGAAATGGGCGTCGTCCGTGGCGTTGCTCGTTTTGACGCCGATGGTAGCACGGCTACCATTTCCCGTGGTTACGCGCAGCTTGGCGGTTTGACCGCAGGCCGCGACGCCTCGATGGCCGATATCGCAGGCACCAATGCTTGGCAGTATGGCTCCAACCTGAATCCAGGCACAGCCGAAGGTATTAAGTACGCTTTCGCAACAGGTCCTGTGACCCTCACGCTTGGTCTCGAGAACGCGCCTAACAACAACGGTACCTACACCGCAGATAAAGTGACCAATCTTGCTGATCGCCCGGATGTATTGCTCGGCGTTGCTGGCAAGGCAGGCATGCTCGATTTTAAGCTCGTAGCAGCTTCGCATGAAGCAGTCGATCAAACCGCTTCGGGAGCAACAACCCAAGGCTACGCAGTCGTTGGCCGTTTGGCTGTTGCCCTTGATGGCGGCTTCGGTGCTGCGATCTTCGGCGGAACGAGTTCAGCGGCTTCCAAGTATATGTTGAAAAAAGAGACGAAACTTGTCGACTATGATGGTAACGACAAGGCAGCCGGCACCAATTTCGGTGGCGAATTGCGCTACACGGCTGGTCCGGGCACTCTTGCGATTGCCGCTGATCAGGCTGAAGAAAAATTAGGTAGCGCGAATAAGAAGCTCTCGAACCTCGGCCTTTCCTACGTCTACACGGTTACCCCTGGCTTCGTCGTTGAGCCAGAATTCATCACGTCGAAGGTCGAAGGCACGGTTGCCAACTCGACCTCCAACACGATGTATCTCCGTATCTCGCGCGACTTCTGATCTTAAACGATCATTTGTGGAATATAGCCCCGGCAGGCAACTGCCGGGGCTATTTGTTTCGTGAGGTTAGGCGCTTTATCGGCGCTTGAGGTTGGATCGTAGGAGAAAGGCCTCACTCGCCCCCACCCGCGGCCCAACGCTTCCCCTCATCCTGAGCCACGACACGAAGCGGCGTGTGTCGAAGGACCCATTGCAGAAATGAGCGCATAAACCGCCCTTCGACTCGCGCTTCCAGCGCGGCTCAGGGTGAGGTTTTGTTTGAGTTCCCCGCCCCTCTCTAACCCTCCCCCTCAAAGGGGGGAGGGAAAAACAGAGCGATGCATTCCACCCTACTCCCTACCCCCTCATCCTGAGCCACGACGCGAAGCGGCGTGTGTCGAAGGACACATTGCAGAAATGAGCGCATAAACCGCCCTTCGACTCGCGCTTCCAGCGCGGCTCAGGGTGAGGTTTTTAGCTGTTGCCGACCTACTGCCTACTGCCTACTGCCTACTCCCCTTCAATATTCATTAAACATATTACCACCCCATCCCATCAAACTTAAAGATTATATTTTACAACTTAAGGTTGCATCCTGATTGCAAAACAATCATTCGTAAGTAAAATATGTATCATTTCCGTCACACTTACCTTGTCAATGTATATCAAAACAAAAATGTACAAATCTAACATTGCGGAATCTTATCCAAATTATCATGGTAAAGAGGTTGAAACCGTTCGGGACGGTCCCGAACCTACAGATTAATGGATCACACCATGAAACTCTCCACCCTTCTCCTTTCCTCAGCAGCGCTCCTCGTTGCTGGCGCTGCATCCGCAGCCGATCTTCCTGCCAAGAAGGCAGCTCCAGCAGCAGCACCAACCGGCTGCTCCGCTTTCGGCGCTGGCTTCTTCCAAATCCCAGGCGGCGATACCTGCATTAAGTTCGCAGGCTATATGAACTATGAAGGTAGCTATTCGGGTGATAATGATGCCGTCACCGCAGCCAAATATTCGCAGGCTGGCAACTTTCGTCTGATTCTTGACGCACGCAGCAACACCGACATGGGCGTTGTCCGTGGGTTTGCCCGTATGAACGCGACAAGCTCTTCCGCGAAGATCAATCGCGCTTATGCTCAGATTGGCGGTTTGACCGCTGGTAAAGACGGGTCGATGGCTGATATTGCCGGTACCAATGCTTGGCAGTATGGCGCAAACCTCGGCGGCGGCACGGGCGAAGGCATTAAGTACGCTTTTGCTGCTGGCCCAGTCACAATCACTGCTGGTCTTGAAAATGCCGCGAACAATAACGGCACTTACACTGCAGATAAGGTAACGAACCTTGCTGACCGCCCAGATGTTCTTTTGTCAGTTGCCGGTGGCGCTGGCATGTTCAGCTTCGTTGTCGTTGGCGCTTCGCATGAGGCAGTCGATGCAACAGCAGCTGGCGCAACCACGCAGGGTTATGCCGTTGTGGGTCGCGCTGGCGTGAAGCTGGACGGCGGCTTCGGCGCTGCCATATTCGGTGGCACCAGCCAAGCAGCTTCTAAGTACACGACCGACACGTCAGTCACTTCAATTGCTGACTATACTGGTACAGACAAGTCGACCGGAACCAATTTCGGCGGTGAAATCACCTATTCACTCGGAACGGGCACGTTCGCGGTTGCTGCTGACCAGTCTGAAGTGAAGCTCGGTGCGGCTAACCAAAAGATCAGCAATATTGGCGTTTCTTACGCTTTCAATCTGGTCAAGAACTTCGCTATCGAGCCAGAATTTATCTACACCAAGAACGAAGGTGCAGTTAACTCGACCTCGAACAAGCTTTGGCTTCGCATTCAGCGCGATTTCTGATCTTAACGGATCGGTTCGCGTTAGAAACCCGGCAGGCAACTGCCGGGTTTTTTTGTTTCGTCATTGCGAGGTGAGGAGCGGTTTGCGGAGCAAACAAAACGATCCGGTGAATCGTTTTGAGTGACGAACGCGAAGCAACCTAGCTGATGATTGGAGATGAAGTGAGCTTTTGCGGTTCCTAACTATGCATTTAGCTAAAAGAACCGCAATATTAAAGATAAACGGCTACCATCAGCTAGGTTGCTTCGCATTCGCTCGCAATGACGATGATAACCACTGGCATTTTGTACAGTTCACGGCTTAACCGAATTGCTGCACTTTGCCGCTATGCGGGAACCTGCGGTTTATATCATGGCGAGTAAGCGAAACGGAACGCTTTACACAGGCGTAACGTCCGATATTGGACGTCGGGCTTATGAGCATCGCGAAGGTATTTTCCCCGGATTTACACAACGGTACGGGTGCAAGTTTCTCGTTTGGTACGAATTTTATGATCTCATGACCGACGCCATTGACCGCGAGAAACAAATCAAAGGCGGATCGCGAAACGATAAATTGCGCCTCATCGAAGAACTTAACCCGCAATGGAACGATCTATTCGAGACGCTGGCGTAACTTTAACCGTCATTGCGAGGTGAGGAGCGGTTCGCAAAGCGAACAAAACGATCCGGTGGATCGTTTTGAGCGACGAACGCGAAGCAACCTGTTCCGTCATTGCGAGCGAACGCGAAGCAACCTGTTCCGTCATTGCGAGCGAACGCGAAGCAACCTAGCTGATGATTGGAGATGAAGTGATTTTTTACCGTTCCTAA
>CANCAR010000042.1 GCA_947374125.1 Hyphomicrobiales bacterium
GAGCTCTTGATGCCGTTGCGCCTAGCTTTAACGGGGCTGGAGCATGGGCCAGAGCTGAAATTGCTCTTACCGCTCATTGGTGAGGCACAAGCCCGCTTAAGGCTCGCGTAAAGGCAGCTTATTGAACGGCTGTTACAGCCGCAGCACCCGGGGCGCGCAGGATACGAATCTTGCGCTTTGTCCCGTCGGGCGCGGTGATTTCGCGGATATCACCTTGGCCTATGGGCACAATATCGGTGCCGGCTGGAATTGCGTTTTGTAGGGCTATCAGGTCCTGGGCGGGTTGAGGCGCAGGTGTAGGGTCACCCTTTTTCGGCTTGGCGGGCGCTTTAAGATCGCGTGGCCGGGATAATTCCTGCGCTTTGAGCTCGGATACGGGTGCATCGGTTTGCCCAATCACGTCCATAATCCGCTCGGCATCGGCCAGCGTTTCGGCCCAGTTTTTTCCAGCTACCCGGCAAGAGCAGGTGGCGTCAATCGTTGTGCGATGCCGAAAAGCCGTTGGCAGCGCGGTATAGGGTTGGCCATTCGTGGCCGAGACCGCGCCATCAACTTCTCGGTCATTGGGCTGGATATAGAGGCTAGCTTCGGCCCCCGGGCAAGACGCATGACATAGGTCGGAATCAGAGGCTAAGCGGCTGTTGGAGCCATATTGGCTTATGGGGAAGAAATAGCCGTCACAGCTCCGCACGCAAATGGTCCGATACCCGTTTGCAATCGAATCGCCCATGCGAGCCATCGGATCGTCGGGCATTTCGGAAGCTTGCAGCCCGTTGGTTGCGCCGCCAAAAGGCGTAAGCACATTTCCATTGGCCTGACCATTGGCTGGCGCACTACCCGCGGCACAATTGACATTGATCGTTGCAATCAGAGTGTCTCGTCGCGCCGCGAGATCGCTCGAATTATCGCGCGAGGCCTCTTCTTTGAGCGATTGGACGTCCTGTTCCAACTGGCCAATCTGGGCTTGCAAAGACGGGCATTTCGCAGGTGTTGGACTTGTAAGCAGAGGAATACGCATATCATTGCAGCCCATCGATTTGGCATACGCAATGGTTCTATCGAGTTCTCGCTGCGTCTTTTTCAAGGTTGTGATGGCGTCGGCGTTCGCATTGGACGAGATGGAATATTCAACCGCCGCAAGTTCGGTCCGTAACCGGTCGCAATATCCAGCGGCCTGAGCAAAGGCAAAGCCATGGCTCAGAGAAACCAGCAGAAGGGACGACAGGATGAAACGGGTTGCGCGCTTGATCATAGGACTTTCGACATCGGGAAGCGGCTTAGAGGCCTCAAGATCGCGTCAAAATGATGACCGATCCTGCGCGTGGTCTTTCCATCCCGAGCGCGTCTCGTCAAGCGCTGGTGTCGATCAATTAGTTAGAGCAGGTGACGATATAGACCGGCGTCGGCAAGCGGCTAGTGATCTTTTTCGAAAGCGAAGCCGTCACATCGGACGCTTCCGCCGCCGCATAGCGCAGGGATGCCTTCATTCCGTTCACCTGGCACCATGAATCTGCGATCAGCTTGGCGCAAGCCCCGCCTTCGGCCAAGCAATCACCCATACCATAGCCATCATCCGCTGGAACCACAAATTCACGAACCAATGGATCAGCCGAACGGGCTATCTCTACCGATCCCACAAAAGTGAAGACGAATGAAACTGCTACAACAAAATTGAACATACGCATGAACGGCATTCCGGAAAGGGATTAGAAGCGCGAAAATCCACTCGAGAGCTTACAAAATCGTTAAATTTCAACCAAAGAAGGTAGAAAAAAATAACACACACTAAAGTTGAAAAAAGTCGACCTGTTTGTTTGCTTGACGGCGGCTTCTGTCGCCTGCATGATGAAGGGATGACCCAATCTTTCGCCCTCCGCATTTGCGAGATTATTAGCTAGCATTTTTGCTGGCCGGGGCCGTTTTACTCTTGATGACAGAGCAAATGTTTCCGATAGCCAGCTTAAGGCAGGAACCTCTATGTCACTCACGCTTTACAACACGCTGACCCGCAAAAAAGAACCGTTTACGCCGATCAATCCGGCGGATGTGCGGATGTATGTCTGCGGGCCGACCGTTTATGATTTTGCCCATATTGGCAATGCGCGGCCGGTGATTGTGTTTGATGTGCTGTTTCGGTTGCTGAAACACCTCTATGGCGAAAGCCACGTGAACTATGTCCGCAATATCACGGATGTGGATGACAAGATCAATGCGCGTGCTGTCCGCGATTATCCGGACCTGCCGTTGAATGAGGCGATCCGCCAGGTGACCGAGAGCACGGCTCAGCAATTTCATGCCGATGTCGCCGCTTTGGGTTGCTTGCCGCCAACAGTTGAGCCGCGGGCGACCGACAATATTGCCGAGATGGTTGGCATCATCAATCGGCTGATTGCCAATGGCCATGCCTACATCGCCAAAGGCGAGCAGGGGCGTGAGGTATTGTTTGAAGTAAGCTCCATGCCGGCTTACGGCGCTTTATCCAACCGCAAGCTCGACGAGCAGATCGAAGGCGCACGCGTCGCCGTTGAAGCGCACAAGCGCCATGCGGCGGATTTTGTGCTGTGGAAAGAGTCGTCTCCCTCGGAACCCGGGTGGGAGGGTGCGTTTGTTGAGGGTGGCGCGGAAGTTTCTATTTTTGGCCGCCCCGGCTGGCACATCGAGTGCTCGGCCATGAGCCATCGCTATTTGGGCGAGACATTTGATATTCATGGCGGCGGAATTGATCTTGTCTTCCCGCATCATGAAAATGAAATGGCCCAAAGCTGCTGTGCTTTTGGGCATGATGTAATGGCTAATGTCTGGATGCATAACGGGTTCTTGCAGGTTGAAGGACAGAAAATGTCCAAGAGCTTGGGGAATTTTGTGACGATTAATGAGTTGTTGGCGACGGAGAAGTTTGGGGGGCGCTCTTGGCCGGGCGAAGTGCTGCGCCTTGCGATGTTGAAGACACATTATCGGCAACCGATTGATTTTACAGTGAAGGCGCTTGAAGAGGCGGAGAAGACATTGGCGAGTTGGGCTGAATTAGCAGCACGCCATAAGGTTGCATTGACGTCGGGACCAGTCGAACCAGCACTGCTTGACGCGTTGCAGGATGACTTAAATACGGCTTCAGCGTTTGCTGTTTTGTCTGACCTCGCACGCAAAGCAAAAGTTAATTCACAAGACGCCCAGCAACTGGCGTATTGCGTAGATTTTCTTGGTTTGAATACAAAAGCTTGGTTTTCGAACGCGGAAATAACCGACGCGATGTCTGATCGTGATCCGGCGTGGGTCAATTCCGTCACATCGCTTATTGATGCCCGCGTTGAAGCCCGTCGCACCAAAAATTTTGCTGAATCGGATCGCCTTCGCGATGAGCTCGTGGCCATGGGTATCCAGCTCAAAGATGGCAAAGATGCTGATGGCAATCCCACCACCACGTGGGAGGTAAAGCGATGAAAAGCCTCACTTTCTCCGTCATTGCGAGGAGCAAAGCGACGAAGCAACCCAGATCTTTTCTGCACCATCAACTAGGTTGCTTCACGTTCGTTCGCAATGACGGACTAAACGCTGACGGGTTGAAAACGCGGGGCGCCACCTCATGATCCTCTCCGCCACCCCGAAATGGTCGGCTCCCGCACTACGGCCTTATCTCCCCAAAGACCTTGCCATCTTGCTGCGCATTGTTCGCACCAGCATTGAGCAATTGGCGGCAGAGGAGTATTCGCCCGGCCAAGTGAACGCTTGGATTGAGGCGTTTGACGATGAGGCGGCTTTTGCCAAGCGCTTAGAAAATAGCTTAACGCTGGTTGCCACGCTGGAAGGCCTGCCTGCTGGATTTATTTCCCTGAAAGGTACGGATCAGATTGATCTGCTCTACGTTGCACCCGGCGTAGCGCGGCGCGGTGTGGCGACGATATTGGTCGATGCGCTCGAAAAACTCTCCCTTGCGCGGGGTGCTATTGCCTTGAAAGTCGAGGCGAGCGATTGCGCGGTGCCGCTTTTCTCGGGTCGAGGTTATGAGCCTCAGCGGCGGAATACCCTGGCGCTTGGCGATGAATGGCTTGCTAACACCACAATGTCGAAACCCTTAGGCCAACCGGCTGAGACTACCCATTGACAGGCCCTACCATGACCGACCGGCTCTATCTTTTCGACACGACCCTGCGGGATGGCGCGCAGACAACCGGTGTTGATTTCTCACTCGACGATAAAATCCAGATCGCCACCATGCTGGATGGTTTGGGTGTAGATTATGTTGAGGGTGGTTATCCGGGTGCCAACCCGATGGATACCGAGTTTTTCGGTAAGAAGCGTACCAAAACAGCCCGGTTTACCGCTTTTGGCATGACCAAGAAGATCGGGCGTTCGATCTCGAACGATCCGGGGATTGCGGGTCTTTTGGCATCCCAAAGCGATGCGATCTGCTTTGTCGGCAAAGCGTGGGATTATCAGGTGCGCGTGGCGCTCGAGGCGACGTTAGAGGATAATCTCGACTCGATCCGCGAAAGCATCGCAGCGACGGTAGTGGCGGGTCGCGAAACGCTGCTTGATTGCGAGCATTTTTTTGATGGGTACAAAGACAACCCCGCTTATGCCCTGCAGGTCGCAAAAGCAGCTTACGAGGCGGGTGCTCGCTGGGTGGTATTGTGCGATACCAATGGCGGCACGCTGCCGCATGAAGTCGAGCGCATCGTCGCCGAGATGACGAAGCATATTCCCGGTCCGCATCTCGGCATTCACGCGCATGATGATACGGGGCAGGCAGTGGCGAATTCGCTTGCCGCCGTTCGTGCTGGCGCACGGCAAATCCAAGGCACGCTCAACGGGCTCGGCGAGCGCTGCGGCAATGCCAATCTCGCTACCATCATTCCAACTTTGAAGCTCAAAAGCGAATTCTCTTCGCTGGTTTCGATCAGCGTAACGGACGAGGCGTTGAAAACGCTAACGCAGGTGTCCCGCGCTTTGGATGAAATCTTGAATCGCTCGCCCAATCGCCATGCGCCTTACGTTGGCGCGTCGGCTTTTGCCACGAAAGCCGGTATTCATGCCTCAGCCGTCATGAAAGACCCGCGTACCTATGAGCATGTGGTACCCGAAAGCGTCGGCAATCACCGCAAAATGTTGGTGTCCGATCAAGCCGGACGCTCGAATATTCTGGCCGAATTGGAACGCCTCGGCATTGAGGTGAAAAAGGACGATCACCGCATTTCGCGCCTCTTGGAAGAGGTGAAAGAACGCGAGGGGCTCGGCTATTCCTATGAAGGGGCGGATGCAAGCTTCTTTTTGCTGGCGCAGCGCATTTTGGGCGAGGTTCCCGAGTTTTTCCGTGTCGAACGCTTTAGCGTAAACGTTGAGCGGCGGTTCTCGGAGGATGGTGGCGACGAGACCATCGCTGAAGCCTTTGTGAAGGTGATGGTGGATGGCGAAAGACTGATTTCAGCCGCCGAGGGCAACGGCCCCGTGAACGCGCTGGACCTCGCTTTGCGCAAAGATTTGGGGAAATACCAAAGCTCTATCAAGGATTTGGAGCTGGTAGATTATAAGGTCCGCATCTTCCAAGGCGGCTCGGACGCCGTAACGCGCGTACTGGTAGAGACGGCGGATGAGACGGGCGAGCGCTGGACCACGGTGGGCGTCAGCGGAAACATCATTGATGCTTCGTTTCAGGCCTTGATTGACTCGATAACCTATAAGCTCGTGCGCAGCGGGGCGGTGGCTTAAACCACCGCCGTTATCGTTATTTCCGAACGCCCTCTTTAATAAACGTTCCCGAGCGCAATTCGTTAACTGCTGTCATCAGCTCTTCGCGCGTGTTCATCACGATGGGGCCGTGCCAAGCCACCGGCTCGCGGATCGGGGCGCCCGAGATCAGCAGAAAACGAACGCCTTTTTCGCCTGCTTGCACGACGACTTCATCGCCCGTATCAAACACCACAAGCGTTCTATTGCCGCTCATATCGCGCAAATGGATTTCTTCGCCATTGACCTCTTTCTCAACCAGCACGCCAAACGGCTTTGACGCATCGCGGAACGTGGCCGAGCCTTCAAAAATATAGGCAAAGGCCGAGCGATACGTATCGACCGGAAACACTTTCCGCTTGCCGGGCGGTACATATATATCGAGATATTGCGGGTCCGCCGCGATGCCATCTACCGGCCCCGTCCTGCCCCAAAACGAGCCGACGACAACCCGCACACGGGTGCCGTCATCCTCAAAAATCTCTGGAATTTCTTTCGAACTTACATCTTGATAGCGTGGCGTGGTCATTTTCAGCTGCGAGGGCAGATTGGCCCAAAGCTGGAAGCCGTGCATCCTGCCCGCCGCATCGCCCTTCGGCATTTCCTGGTGCATGATGCCGGAACCCGCCGTCATCCATTGCACATCGCCTGCGCCGAGTGTGCCCTGATTGCCGAGGCTGTCGCCATGCTCGACGGTTCCCGCGAGCACATAGGTGATCGTCTCAATGCCGCGATGCGGATGCCAAGGGAACCCCTTGAGGTAATTCTCAGGGCGATCATTGCGGAAATCATCCATCATCAAAAACGGGTCGGTTAGGCTTGGATCGCCAAAGCCGAACACACGTTGAAGGTTAACACCAGCGCCTTCAAGATGCGGCGTGGTGCCGGAGATATGACGAACGGGACGAATAGACATGATGAGTCCGATCAAAATAACGAGGAAGATATGCGCTAGAAATAGGGTGTAACGTTGCCCGCTTAAAGTCCCATCTTTGCAAATGGTGGCTTGCGAAGAGGCTTATAATTTTTCGGTGATCGCGGCGTTCCCAGCCTCACTGGCGTGACGACGAAGGCGGGCTTCGAGCATGGGGAGAATATCGTCAGTCTTCTCAGCCACGAGATAATTCACTTCAAACCCGTCGCGGATGAACTCGAAATTCCGCATATGCGCGAAAAGTGTCAAAAGTGGACGCCAGAAGCCGCCAATATCGGCAATCAGAATGGGCTTGGTGTGTTGGCCGAGTTGCGACCAAGTGAGTTGTTCGACAAGCTCTTCGAGCGTCCCAACGCCACCCGGTAGCGCCACAAATGCATCGGATCGGTCAAACATCAGCTGTTTGCGCGTGTGCATATCGGGCACGACGATCATGTCATCGGCGTTTTTCAACATCACTTCACGGTCTTTGAGAAATTCGGGAATGATACCGGTTACTTTTCCGCCATGGTCGATAACCGCGCGGGCAACCGTTCCCATCAATCCGGTATTGCCGCCACCATAGACCAGACGAATATCCGCCCCTGCCATCGCTTTGCCGAGATCAAACGCCGCTTGTTCGAAGGCAGGATCGGTTCCCGGACCGGAACCACAATAAACGCAGAGGGATGAAAGCTTGTTCATGGCTTTTTTTCGCACTGCAAAAGATATATCGTCAAGGTCATCCTAACGACAACTCTGGCGATTTATTCGGATTTATGGTTCACTGCACCGCAAGAGTTCCTAAAAAGAGATGGCATCAATGAGAAACTGGTTTGTGCTCGGAATAGCAGCGGTCGTATTGATCGGCATTGTTTCGTATTTGAGGATGCCATCCAACACCGTTACGCCAGCCGAAACGCCAATGGTGCAAGCGGAAGTAGCCACTCCTGCACCAGAGCCCACGCCTATCGCACCGGTTGCAACGGAAACAAAAGCTCCGGCTATTGAGCCCCCCAGTTTTGATATCGTGCGCGTCGAGCCAACCGGTGAAATGGTCGTGGGTGGCCGCGGCGAGCCCGATTCAATGATGACACTTATGGGCGACGGTAAACCGCTAGAGGCGGCCAAGGTGGGCAGCAATGGCCAGTTTGCCATGGTTCCAGCACCTTTGCTTCCCGGACCGCATAACTTAACGTTGTCGATGAAGCTTGCCGATGGCCAAACGCTTCTCTCCACCCAAAACGTCGCCGTCGATATTCCGGAAAACAAAAACGGACCATTGCTTGTTGCCAAAACCGAAGCCGGGAAGCCGACGCAGCTCTTGACGCCGGTCGCGCCTGATGAGACCGCAGGAAAAACGGCCCCGAAAACCTTAGACGGTGCGGCCGAGCCAGCCACATCAACCCAATCGAAGAAATCATCTGAACCGGCGGTCGCGCGCGCGATTGTCGCGATCACCGTCGTTGAGGCCGAGGATTCCGGTACGCTTTATGCCGCCGGAAAAGCTGCCGCAGGCGCGACCATTCGTCTTTATCTCAATGACAGCTATCTCGCCTCGGCCGAAGTCGGACAAGATGCCGCTTGGGCGCTGAAAATTGCCAAGGGCGTCGTGCCGGGCCAATACAGAGTAAGGGCTGACGATGTTGATCCTGCAACCGGGAAAGTGTTTTCTCGCGCCGAGGTAGCATTCGACTTCGCGTCTAAGGTTGCTGCCGTTGCACCACAGCCTGCACCATCACCATCACCTTCACCTGCACCGACAGCGAAGGCTGGTCAGCCTGCGGCGGCTCCCGCCCCGAGTGTTGCTGCTTCCATGCCTGCTCAAGAGCCTACAACGACCGTCTTTGTGGATTCGATTGAAACGGCAACTGTCACGCGCGGCGACAGCCTTTGGCGGATCAGCCGCAAGACCTATGGGGCGGGCGTTCGGTATACGGACATTCACAAAGCCAATCAGCAGCAGATCAGGGATCCGGATTTGATTTATCCCGGACAGGTGTTTGTAATACCAAAATTGAAAAGCTGAATTTGCGCCGTTGCGCAAAAAAATCAGCACGATACGGGTTGAACCTTTTGCTGTCCTGACGCATCTCTGCCTGTATGATGGCGGCCTGTTTTGGGCTTCGATCTCATCACGTTGCGTCTTTTTTGTATCCAGGATTTTTTATGGCCCGTTCCATGTCTCGTGGTCGCTCTACGCCTCCCGCCACGTCGTCACGTAGCGATTCTTCTATGTGGCGAACCGTTCGTGGCTTTTGGCCCTATATGTGGCCGGATGACCGCGCCGATTTACGCATGCGGATCGTCTGGGCCACGCTGTTGCTGGTATTGGCCAAGCTGGTAACGATTGCGGTTCCCTACACGTTCAAATGGGCGACCGATGCGCTAGCGCCCTCCGTGATCTCGGGTGCTTCTGATTGGTGGCTGATCAGCATTCCCGTCGTGTTGACCATTCTGTATGGTTTGACACGAGCGCTGATGGCACTGCTGACCCAGGTCCGCGATGCCTTGTTCGCTGCCGTTGCCATGCATTCGGTCCGTCGGCTGGCCAATGAGACCTTCGAGCATATGCACCGGCTCTCTCTCCGCTTTCATTTGGAGCGCAAGACGGGCGGCTTGACGCGCGTTTTGGAGCGCGGCCGGGCGGGCGTTGAATCCATCGTCCGCATGACAATGCTGACGCTGTTTCCAACGATTATCGAATTTGTGATGATTTTGGCGGTGCTTTTATACGAATTCGACTGGCGTTACGCGATCATCACCATCCTTATGATCGTCGCCTATATGGTGTTCACCACCAAGGCCACCGAATGGCGGATGAATATCCGCCGTTCGATGAATGAAAGCGACACGGATGCGAGCGGCAAGGCCGTTGATAGTCTCTTGAATTTCGAAACGGTGAAATATTTTGGCTCTGAGGCACGGGAAGCGTCACGCTATGACAAAGCGATGGAGCGGTTTGAGCGCGCCAGCGTCAAGGCCTATATCTCGCTTGCCGTATTGAATGCCGGGCAGGCCATCATTTTCACTGCGGGGCTAACGTTGTGCATGGTATTGGTGGTCAATGGCATTCGCGAAGGCCGCCACACCATTGGCGATTTTGTGCTGATTAACGCCATGTTGCTCCAACTTTATCAACCGTTGAACTTTATGGGCATGGTGTATCGCGAAATTAAACAGGCGATCATTGATATCGACCAGATGTTTGATGTGCTCGATCAAGAGCCCGAGATTGCGGATCTTCCGGGTGCCAAGCCCTTACTTGTTACACAAGGCGAGGTGACGTTCGAGAATGTTCAATTCTCCTACACCCCACAGCGCAAAATTTTGGATGGCATCAGCTTCACCGTCCCCGCCGGGAATACATTGGCCATTGTAGGCGCGTCAGGCGGCGGCAAATCAACGCTTTCGCGGCTTTTGTTCCGATTCTATGAGCCGCAGTCGGGACGGATCTTGATTGATGGCCAAAACATTAGCGAGGTAAAGCAGACCTCGCTGCGTGCGGCCATCGGCATGGTGCCGCAAGACACGGTTTTGTTTAACGACACGATCCTCTACAATATCCGCTATGGCCGCTGGGATGCCTCGCCTGAGGAAATCGAGGAGGCCGCGAAATTCGCTCAAATCGACAAGTTCATTCGTTCCTTACCGGATGGGTATGAAACAAGCGTGGGCGAACGCGGCTTGAAGCTATCGGGCGGCGAGAAACAACGCGTGGCGATTGCGCGCACGATTTTGAAAGCACCGCCGATTCTGGTGCTGGATGAAGCCACTTCCGCGCTCGACAGCTTCACCGAGCGGGAAATTCAAAACGCCCTTGATACGATATCGAAAGGCCGCACAACGCTCGTTATTGCGCATCGGCTTTCAACGATCATCAATGCGGATGAGATTTTGGTCCTAGATAAGGGTAAAATCGCTGAGCGCGGGCGGCATCACGAACTGCTCGAAGCCAAGGGGATTTATGCTAATCTCTGGCAACGTCAACGCCAAGTGGCCGAGGCGCGTCAAACGCTTGAAAATACGGGTGAAATCTTGACCCCACTGGCCATTTCTGCCGATAGTTGATAAGCCCGCGCGGTTGCGCATCCTTGGGAGCTCGCATGTCCATTCTTGACTCGATCCGAAAACAGATTGTTCCCATTCATCGCGAAGGCTGGCCCTTCATCGCGATTTTCGCGGTAGTGGCCAATCTTCTGGCCTGGATATGGGGTCCGCTCGGCTGGGTCGGTGCTATTTTAACGGCTTGGTGCGCCTATTTCTTCCGTGACCCAAACCGGACGGTGCCGGTGGGCGAGGGGCTTGTGATTTCGCCAGCCGATGGCGTCGTGTCCTTGATCATGCCTGCGGTACCGCCGCCAGAGCTTGGGCTTTCCGACCGTCCGATGATGCGGATATCCGTGTTCATGAATGTGTTTAATTGCCATGTGAACCGCGTTCCCGTGGCGGGCGTGATTGAAAAAATCGCCTATCGGCCGGGTCTTTTCCTCAATGCGGATTTGGATAAAGCCAGCGAGGACAATGAGCGCAACGCGATTATCGTCGACACCGGTACCGAGCGATACGGTGTGGTGCAGATTGCAGGTCTCATCGCGCGGCGTATTGTAGGCTTTATTGATGAAGGCGATCGGTTGGAAGTGGGCGAACGCTTTGGTTTGATACGCTTTGGCTCTCGCGTTGATGTCTATCTGCCTGAAGGAGTTAAGCCGGTCGTAGGCGTTGGCCAAACCATGGTGGCTGGTGAAACGGTGATTGCGATGAAGGGTAAAGCGGCGGCCGAACGGGATTTCAAGACGCAATGACCGATCTTTTTCCGCCCTTCGAGCCCGATAAAGAAACCCGGCCAAGGCGGTTTAACGCTGTGCCGTTGCGGTTGCTGGTCCCGAACGTTGTGACGCTGTTGTCGCTATGCTCAGGCTTAACCGCCATCCGCTTTGCGTTTGAAGGGCAATTGGCCGAGGCGATCATCTCCATTTTGGTAGCCGCCGTTCTGGATGGCTTGGATGGACGGATTGCCCGACTGTTAAAGGGCACGTCCCGGTTCGGGGCCGAGTTGGACAGTCTCGCGGATTTTATCAGTTTTGGCGTTGCGCCTGCGATTATTCTTTATGTATTTGGTCTTAATAATCTCAAATCGATTGGCTGGATCGTGGCGCTGCTGTTTGCGTCCGCCGCCGCTCTTCGGCTCGCGCGCTTTAATGTGATGATCGACGATCCAGCGCGGCCTGAATGGCAGAAGAACTTCTTTGTCGGAATCCCTGCTCCGGCAGGCGCTTTGTCGGGCCTTTTACCGGCCTATCTGATGCAATTGGGCTTTACACCGCCGCCGCTTTTCTCCGTCGTAGAGGCGCTCTATTTGCTGTTTATTGCCTATTTGATGATCAGCCGGATCCCGACCTATGCGGGTAAGACCTTCGGAAGCCGGGTGCCGCGGGAATGGGTGGTGCCGTTTTTTGTGATTGCGATCGCCATTGTTGGCTTGTTGGTGACCTACCCGTTTCTGTTTCTCGTGGCGGTGGTTGTTATCTACCTGGCGCTGATTCCTTTCGGTGTGAAGCGATATCGCGCGCTCGAAAAGGCTGATAAGGCGAGTGAACGGGCCGATTAATGCGGTTCTTCACAAACGCCTTTGTTTCGTTTAGGGTCCGCGCTTCTCGAAGGGTCGATCTCAAGGCCCATATGGTGATTGAAGGTTTTTAATGGCGAAAGAAGAAGTTCTAGAATTTCCTGGCACGGTAACTGAATTGTTGCCGAACGCGATGTTTCGCGTGATGCTTGAGAATGATCACGAAATTATCGCGCATACGGCTGGAAAGATGCGCAAGAATCGCATCCGCGTATTAGCGGGCGACAAGGTGCTCGTTGAAATGACGCCGTATGACCTGACGAAGGGTCGCATCACCTATCGCTTTAAGTGACGGGTGAACGTGTCGCCCCGTTGGCGATCCGGGAGCGTACGGCATGGTAACCGATAGCGGTAATCCTCCTTACACATTGATATTGGCCTCCGCCTCGCCGCGACGTCTTGATTTGTTGCGGCAATTGGGGATCGTGCCTTTCACATGTCTTGCCGCTGACATGGACGAGACGCCTTTGGTGCGGGAATTACCCCGCGAACTGGCCAATAGACTTGCCGAAGCCAAAGCGCGAGCCTGCCTTGCACCCGCCAAAACGCTTTTGCCGGGTCAGCCTTTTCTTGTTTTAGCGGCTGATACCGTTGTGGCGGTTGGTAGGCGGATTTTACCTAAGGCAGAGACTCAAACGGAGGCGGAGGCCTGCCTTGATCTGCTTTCTGGCCGCGCGCATCGCGTTTTTACCGGGATTTGCTTAGCGTCATCGGATGGCATCGTTCGGCACCGTTTGGTGGAGACGCGGGTTACAATGAAGCGTCTGTCATCGGAAGAGCGCATACGCTACTTGGCGAGCGGTGAATGGCAGGGCAAAGCTGGGGGCTATGCCATCCAAGGCCGCGCCGCGGCGTTTGTGAGCGCTTTATCAGGCTCGTATTCAGGCGTTGTCGGCCTTCCGCTCTATGATACTTCGCAAATGCTGGCGGGGTTTGGCTATCGGACGGACGCTATCCCATGAGCAACGACGACGCGTCTCCTGTGAAGAAATCAGCCGAGGTTGTCATGCTCGGTCGCTGCCCGATGTGTAAAAGACGGGCAACCCTTGATTATCGTCCGTTTTGCTCGAAGCGCTGTTCGGACTTGGATTTATCACGCTGGATGGGTGGCGTGTATGCGATCCCGGCGGAGGAAGCCGATGAGACAGAAGCCGATTTAGCGGGTCTTTTTCCTGACGAATAAAATCAGCGCCTCTCTCATAGGTAGAGCCGTTACGGTTGTGTAATAGAAAAAATCTCCTATTGATTGTAATATGCCGAAACGTTAACTTTTCGCTAACCATCTTCTTGTCATGGAAGGACGGGTTGAAGCTCCTTCGGACTCCTCTTCATGCGTCATGCCTTAACACCATTCAGAAAGAGCTCTTTATTTGGCCTTTTGGTAATGGCTGTGGCTGTCGTGTATGCAGCAGGTTTCCCCATTAGCCGTGGTTTCGCAGATACGCTTTATGCCTCACCCAAAGTCTGCTTCTCGCCGGGAGGTCATTGTGCGTCGATCATCCTCGACGAAATCGGCAAGGCCCAGCATAGCATCCGCGTTCAAGCCTATAGCTTTACCTCGCGCGACATTGCCGATGCCCTGATCGCTGCAGGCAAGCGTGGCGTCGATGTTGCGGTAATCGTTGATAAAAGCCAGACATCGGAGCGGTATTCGGTCTTGAATGATCTCCGCGACGCGAATTTGCCGCTCTTTGTCGATTATTGCTGCGCAATCGCCCACAATAAAGTGATGATTATCGACGAGCATCGGATTATCACAGGATCCTATAATTTCACCAAGGCAGCCGAGTCGAAAAACGCTGAAAATCTATTGCTTCTCGACAATTCTGATTTGGCGCGAAGCTATATTGAAAACTGGAACCAACACCGCGCAGGCGCCGAAAAGTTTGCGATGCGCTAGTGGATGCTTCCTTTTACCGCTGTTCATTGACGGTTTTTTCGACCATATCGTAGAAATCTCTGGAAAAAACATGCGGTTGGCCTAGAGGCCTGTCTTTAATATCGATCCGCAAGCCGTTGCGTAGCAACTTGCGTCGCTCGGTATCGCCTGCCAATTGAACGGACTTTCGGATAAACTCATCGATTGAAAAACAAGCAAGATCACCCAATCCGGCATTGGTTAGATTGGAATAGCTCAGCCGTTCAAAAAAGGCGGGACCTACCAGAGACACGACGGGCACGCCCATAAACATCGATTCACAAGTCGTGGTGCCGCCGGTTTGCGGAAAGGTATCGAGCGAGATATCCATCTCGTTGTACCACCGCATGTGTCGACCGCGTACGGCGATAAAAATGAGACGGTCCTTGTTAACGCCCTGTTCGGCGAAGGCTTTAGTCATGGAGTCGACAAAGGCAGGCACCCCTGATTCTGGGCGAACAAACATAAATTTTGATCCTGGCGTTGCTGCCGTAACCTTCGCCCATGTCTCCAACACTTTCGGACTATATTTATAGGGATTGTTAGCAGTGCCATAGGTCACAAACCCGTTCCTCTGCGAGGGCAGGATGGGGTTAATCGCCTCGTTCTCGTTAAAGCCAAGATTGCCCATCGCGACCCATGATTTAGGCATGATGAATGGCTTTTCGATCAATAATGCTGGATCGTCGGGATTGATGAAAGGATCCACCAGAATATAGTCGATCGTCTCAAGGCCTGCGGAATGGGGGTAGCCGAGCCAGCTGGCTTGGATCGGTGCAGGTCGATAGGCCATGACTTCGAGCTTGTTCATATCGGTTGAGCTACCGAGTTCAAACAGCATATCACACCGGTCATTGGCGATGAGTTGAGCTGCGTCGCGATCGGAGATGGCCTTGTGCCAATGGAATTTATCGACCCGCGTTTCAAGGTATTTCTGAACGCCATCCGGTTCGTTCCGGCTCCACGAATAGCAATAAAGTTCGAATTTATTGCGATCAATAAACTCAAACAGCGGCATCGCAAAATAGGCGACCGGATGATTGCGTAAATCCGAACTCATAATCCCGAGTCGAATCTTGGAACGCTTTTCGAGAATGGCCGGATGGGAGACTGGATTGAGCTTCGCTTTTGCCTCCTCAATCCGTCCCCAAATTCGGTGCTGCTCGACGATCTCATGGCGATCCTCGGGCAGCTCGACACGGGCGAGATGGTAATGCAACGCGTCATGGAGGCTTTCACCCGCCCATTTACGGCCAAGTTCCTTGAACGATCCGAGTTGGCTCACGAGGTCAAAGCGACCCATTCGAACCAGAATATTGCGCGCCATTCGCACGAAGCGCGATGGAAGCGCTCCAAGTGACATACCTTTCATAACGGCTTCATAGCCTGCCTGAATATGTTCGGCTTCATTGCCATAGCGTGATCGATCAAGACTATTGGCATAATTCATCCAATAAATCGCATTTTGGGGTTCAAGTTCCACTGCACGCTTGTAATGCTTGTTACCTTTTTCGCGATCGAACCGGCCCACCGTTTCGGCGAACTGAAAATGCGCCCATGCATCATCAGGTGCCTCCGCAATCCGGTCCTCAAGCAGCTTTTCCGCCTCTTTAAACCGGCCAGCACGGCGTAAAACCATAATCCGTGCTTCGATCAAGCGGTGATTGTTTGGCAGTTTTTCGAGCGCCTTTTGAACCATTTCAAAGGCTTCGTCGTGCTTTTCAAAATCGGTCGCGGCTTTAATCCGGTCAATCCAAGCCGCTA
>CANCAR010000043.1 GCA_947374125.1 Hyphomicrobiales bacterium
CGCAAAGGATTTTTCATAGATTTTGAGCTTTTCGCGACCGATATCCGTAAGTTTGATCAATTTTTTTCGCTTATCCGAATCAGATTGCATTATTTCAAGCAACCCAATTTCCGCAAGCTCGGTATAATATTTTCGAAAAGATACCTCACTACAACTAATCTTTTTTAAAAGCGATGAACGATTTATAGGCTTATTGAGGGATCCTACAATAAGTAAAATTAGTAATTGATGGTCATGATGAATATCAAATAGCCTATGTTCAAGCGCTGCTATTTTTAGACGATGCTTTAAACTAATTATTTCCGAAGAGTTCATATTTATTTTTCCAGATTTAAAACTATAATTTAATCAAAATTTTTGAATATAAAATATGCACAAATACGATAACAATATTTTTATAGACATCATCGGAATTATACATTAGTAAAAATGCTGAATTATTTTTAATAAAAAAAACTTACTTTTTTACTTTAGGAAATACCTAAAAAATATAAGTATTATTTTGATGTAAATCAATGAGATTATAGAATAGACACGATATAAATAATCTACGCATAGGTTCGAGGTAATTAACTTGAGCAATATCGATAAATTGTTGCGGCAACAATCGGCTATCGTGGCCTTCGGTAGCTTCGCTTTCCGTGAAAAAGACATTGACACTATTTTAACCGAGGCTTGTCGTATTTGTTCGGATCTACTGGGTGCCGATTTCAGCAAAATATGTGAATACAAAAAGCCTACTAAAAGTCTGGTTGTGGTTGCGGGCCATGGCTGGAAGGAGGGCGTTATCGGTTATACCTACGCCATGGCGGATAAGACCTCCCCCCAAGTGCGGGCGTTCGAGACCGGTGTTCCCGTTTTTTCTCACATAAAAAATAGTAAAGAATTTCAATTTCCTGCTTTTTATCTGGAACATAAAGTTTTATCTACAATAGATATTCTTATAAAAGGTAATAATCTACCTTTTGGAGTCCTTGAATTAGATAGTATAAAGCAAGATGCTTTTAATAAGTACGATATAAATTTTTTAACAATATTTGCTAATATTCTTGCTGAAGCGATAAATTCTGCAAATAAAACACAACGACTTCGTAATGCGGTTAAGAAGCAGCAAAAGCTTATTCGCGAAAAGAGCGCCCTTATTGAGCAAAAAGTCGTGCTGGCAGCCGAAGCGCATCACCGGGTCCGGAATAATCTGCAAATTATTCACGGCATGCTGGTCAGGCGCATGAGCGAGTTTGGGATGGATGAGGATGCATCGCACAACACGTTGCGCAAAATAGCGAGCCGCGTCATGGCGATGGCCCATGTCTATGATCAATTATTGGTTTCGACGAGCGAAAAGGGGATTTCAGTTTCCGCCTATCTGGCCGCGCTCATCAGTGAGATTCAAGAAATTTACAGCACTTTACGCCCAAAAGTAGAGCTTAATAAAACGCTTGAGGATATTCAGATGAATCTGGATCGTGCGTCGGTTCTGGGGCTGATTGTGACGGAGCTACTTACCAATGCCTATATGCACGCCTTTCCCAAGGGCGTCGGCAAGATTGAGGTTACCTTTCAACAGACGCCAAAGCGGAATATGGCGCAACTCATCGTCTCGGATGATGGCATTGGTTTTGATGATACGAAGCAGAGCAACCGCGCGGGTATAAGGCTCATTAAGATGCTGGTGGAACAGATCGAGGGCGAAATCCATATCTCGATAAAAAAAGGCAGTCGCTTCGTCGTCGAAATTCCGGTGTAGGGAGGAATGGGCGATGAAACGCCTGCGTGAAACCTACCAACGAAATTTCCATATTAGCCATGTTTTTTGATTTGCAAACGAATTCTCTTGCTATTCAACAGGCAATGTCCCATATAAGTCTGGTCGATGGACGGCTAGACGACATGAACTCGCGAAGATTTTTCTAACCGGGTCGACATATCTCTTCCCTGAAAACGCAAAATTCGACGGGCCCCTCAACAAGGGTGGCTTGCACAACACTGAACTCGGAAGAGACATAAAATGGCTACTGGCACTGTAAAATGGTTTAATTCCACCAAGGGTTTCGGCTTCATTCAGCCTGACAATGGCGGATCCGATGCGTTCGTTCACATCAGCGCTGTAGAGCGTGCTGGTATGCGCGACCTTCGCGAAGGCCAGAAGATCACGTACGAACTCGTTGCTGATCGCAAGAGCGGCAAGATGTCGGCGGATAACCTCAAGGCAATTGATTAATCATTGCTTTCGCTAGGCCTGCTGCCGTAAGGCGCGGCCCGGCAAAATAGGCATCGTCTCTGTCATTCCGACCACGGATGTACCGGCGAGATGGTAATAAGACGGTGCCGAACCACTATAGGATGATCCGTTCATCCGCCCTGAACCCGCCCTTGCAAGAGGCGCGGGTTTTTTGTTGTTAGGCCATGGTTAAAAGGGCGATACCGGCAAAAGCGATGACAATGCCGATCCATTGAACGGACAACATCGCTTCGCCAAGTAAGCGCCAAGCCATCACAATTGTCACAATGCCAAACATTGACGCGGTAACGGGGGCGTATTCGGGATGCTGAAAATGGCCCGCCAAGGTGACGAGGGTTAATGCAACGCCATCCAGCGTCCCCATGACCGATAAAGCGGGCCAGATTGGCCTAACCGTCAGAACCGGAACGTTCCGAACGATGACGACACTTGCAGCCGTCGCACATGCAAACAGGCGCGCGACCCAAACGACGGGCAGTTCACCCGCTGTTTCGGCGGCCCATTGCGAAAAGCCAAAGGTTAAGGCGAACCCAAAGGCAGCAAGGAGCGACCATGCAATCGCTTCTGCTCTTTTGCCTTGCGCCTCACCCGCTTCACCCCGCGTCACAAGCGTGATGCCGAGGACAACCGCCAATACGCCCGCCCAAACGCCGAAACCCGCTTCGCCGCCACGCGCCATATGAAAGGCGACCGATAGAAGCGGATAGGCCCCGCAAATGGGTGCGACCAAACGCACAGGGCCAATGGTGAAGGCCCGGTAGAGCCCATAGGCACCAAGCGCGTAGAAGAAACCCGAAAGGGCGGTGAATCCGAGCGTAAACGGGCTAAACCGTTCCCACCCCTCTGCCATCAACGAGACCGGGGCAAGCAAAACGGCACCGATCACCAAGGCCACCAGCAGCATTGCCCGCGCATCTGCGCGGCCACCGATCAACCGGACAATGTAATCGTGCATGCCCCAAAGGAGCGCTGCCGTCAGGCCCAAGCTTAGTGAAACAAGCATTTACGCGGCAACCACCGTGTAACCGGCTAACGCCATCACGCGGAGCAGCTCTTTATGCCCGATTTTGGCCATCGCGAGCGGTGGTGCCTTCACTGGGTCCTGCTCGGCTTCGACCACAAACCAACCTTCATAGCCGTAACCAGCGAGTTTTTTCACAATTGCTTCAAAATCGAGTGAGCCATCACCCGGCACCGTGAAAGCGCCCTTGATAACGGCATCCAAAAAGCTTTCCTTGGTCCGGTCTAGGCCCTTGATGACGTCCATCCGCACGTCTTTGGTGTGAACATGGGAAATACGCACGTGGTGCTTATCGATGACGCGCAGCACGTCGCCGCCCGCAAAGGCCATGTGGCCCGCATCATACAAGAGCGGTATGCCCGCTCCCGAATGCTTCATAAACAGATCAAGTTCTTCCTCGGTCTCAATCGCCGCCGCCATATGGTGGTGATAGGACAAAGGCATACCCTGATCGGCGCACCATTCGCCAAACGCCGTCATCTTGCGGGCGTACACCTTGATCTCATCTTCCGAAAGCTTGGGCTTGGTGGCCAACGGCTTGGAACGATCCCCCTGCACGGTGCGGGCGGTTTCGCCATAGACAATGCACGGCGCATTCATCGCCTTAAACAACGCCATTTGCGCCGCAATCCGCTCTTTCTCGACCTCAATATCGCCATCGAGCAGAAGCCCCGAGAACCAGCCGCCGCACACGCTGATGCCGTATTGCTTTAAAATCGGCCCCAGCACCGCAGGATCAAGCGGAAAGCGCCGCCCCGTCTCCATGCCCGTGAAACCCGCAACAGAG
The DNA here is from genome assembly GCA_947374125.1 of Hyphomicrobiales bacterium. Lineage (GTDB taxonomy): Bacteria > Pseudomonadota > Alphaproteobacteria > Rhizobiales > Beijerinckiaceae > CAIUPE01. The sequence continues at coordinate 4,051 of CANCAR010000043.1, forward strand.
GCTTGGCGCAAGCACTCTTCCAACGACACATCATCGCTAAGTTCCGCGAGATCATCGTTCCACCAAGCGATAGGGGCGATACCGAGTTTGGCTTTCATGGGAGATTTTCCTCGTTTGGCGAGGGGATCATTTGACCGCCTCGGGCAATTGTTGTTACGGAAGCTAAGCTTTCTGTACATAAAAGGCCCCCACCATGCCAGCCCCGAAAACCCTCGATCTTATTTCCATTGGCCGCTCCTCGGTTGATCTTTATGGCGAGCAGGTCGGCGGGCGGCTGGAGGACATGGCGACGTTTTCGAAAGCCGTTGGCGGCTCGCCCACGAATATCGCCATCGGCACAGCGCGGCTGGGGCTTAAAAGCGGCCTTATCACCCGCGTCGGCGACGAGCATATGGGCCGCTTCATCCGCGAGCAATTAGAGCGCGAAGGCGTCGATGTGCAGGGCGTGCATACCGATAAAGACCGCCTCACTGCTTTGGTCATTTTGGGCATTCGCGACGACAAGCAGTTCCCTCTCATTTTTTACCGCGCCGATTGCGCCGATAATGCGCTGGACGAAAGTGATATCGACGAGGCCTTTATCGCGTCCTCCCGCTCGGTAGTGGTGACCGGTACGCATTTTGCCAAGCCGAATACGGCGGCGGCGCAAAAACTCGCGATGCAATACGCCAAAAAGCACGGCGGCAAGATTGCGATTGATATTGATTACCGGCCCAACCTCTGGGGCCTTGCGGGCCATGGCGCGGGCGAGGAGCGCTATATCAAATCGGGCGACGTTACCGCGCATTTGCAACCCATTCTGGCCGATTGCGATTTGATCGTCGGCACGGAAGAGGAAATCATGATTGCGGGCGGGGAGGATACGCCGCTTGCAGCCCTTAAAGCCGTGCGGCGCCATTCCACCGGCACCATTGTGATGAAACGCGGGCCGATGGGCTGTGTGGTGTTCCCGGGTGCGATTCCGGATGATATCGAAGAGGGCATTAAGGGGCCGGGCTTTCCCGTCGAAGTCTATAATGTGCTGGGCGCTGGCGATGCGTTCATGTCCGGCTTTTTGCGTGGCTGGTTGCGCGATGAGCCGATCAAAACCTGCTGCGCCTTTGCCAATGCGGGGGGTGCCTTTGCCGTCTCGCGTCTGCTCTGCTCGGTCGAATACCCGACCTTTGAAGAAATGCAGCATTTCATCACCAAGGGCGCGGCCTCCCGCGTCGTGCGTAACGATGCGGCGCTCAACCATTTGCATTGGTCGACGACGCGCGATGCGATGACCTCCTACCCGAAGGCCGGTCACGTCTATGCGCTGGCGATCGACCACCGCTCGCAATTGGAGGAGATCGCCGATCAAGCGGGCGTCTCGCATGAGCGGATCAAGGATTTTAAGCGTTTGGCCGTGGCAGCTGCGGCAGAAGTTGCGAACGGCCGCGAAGGCTTCGGTATGTTGCTCGACGGCACCTATGGCCGCGAGGCGCTGTTTCGGGCGGAAGACCATAAGTTCTGGATCAGCCGCCCGGTAGAATTGCCGGGATCCCGCCCGCTTGATTTTGAAGGCGGCGGGTCACTCGCCGCCAAACTCATCGAATGGCCCGTCAACCACATCATCAAATGCCTGTGCTTTTACCACCCCGATGATAGCGAGCCGATGAAAGCCGCCCAAGAGCGGGAGTTGCTGCGGCTTTATGATGCCGCTCGCTCATTGGTGCGTGAGCTGCTTATCGAGATCATTTGCGGCAAACATGGGCCGTTGAACGACGATACATCAGCCAAGGTCATGGCACGGCTCTATCATCTTGGCATTAAACCAGATTGGTGGAAACTGGAGCCGCAAACCAGCGCCAAGGCTTGGGCTAATATTTCCGCCGAGATTGATGCGCATGATCCCTCTTGCCGTGGCATTGTGGTGCTGGGGCTTGATGCGCCGGCGGATGAATTGGCTGGGGCCTTCCGCATCGCAAAGGGTTCTTCTCGCGTGAAGGGCTTCGCAATTGGCCGTACCATCTTTGCCGATCCGGCTCGGGACTGGATGGCGGGTAAAATCGATGATGCGACCGCAACCAAGCACATGGCGGAGCGATTTAAAGGCTTGGTCGAGGCGTGGGAAAAGGCTTAAAGATTTAAAAATTGATTTCGGGAGGGTTTGATGTCGACAATCCGTTTGACCATGGCGCAGGCGCTGGTGCGCTATTTGACCAAGCAATTCACGATGGTGGATGGCAAGAAGGTGCCACTCTTTCCCGGCGTGTTTGCCATTTTCGGCCATGGCAACGTGACCTGCCTCTCTGAAGCGCTTGAGGCGGTGAAAGACACGATGCCAACCTGGCGTGGCCAGAACGAGCAGAGCATGGCTCTTGCCGCTATTGGTTTTGCGAAAGCGATGCGCCGCCGTCAGATTATGGTCGCGACCTCCTCCATTGGGCCGGGTGCCCTGAACATGATCACGGCGGCGGGCGTGGCGCATTCCAACCGTTTGCCGATTTTGCTGTTGGCCGGCGATACCTTCACCAATCGCCGCCCCGATCCGGTGATGCAGCAGGTTGAGCATTATGGCGATCCGACCGTCAATGTGAACGATGCCTATAAGGCCGTCACGCGCTATTGGGACCGGATTGTGCATCCCGAGCAAATCATCTCCTCCTTGCCGCAAGCGATAGCGACGATGCTCGACCCAGCCGATTGCGGCCCTGCCTTTATCGCGCTGCCACAGGATGTTCAGGAATTGGCGTGCGATTATCCGGAAGCGTTTTTTGCCGAGACGATCCACGCGATTCCGCGTCCACGGCCCGATAAAGATCGGTTGGCGGAGGCTATCCAGCTCATCAAGGGCGCAAAACGTCCGCTGGTGATTTCAGGCGGTGGCGTGCGCTATTCGGGTGCCGAAGAGGTGTTGGGCGCATTAGCGATCAAGCATGGATTGCCGATTGCCGAGACGATTGCGGGAAAAGGTGCGATTGTGCACACCCACCCCGCCCATGTCGGCCCGATGGGGATTGTCGGCTCGACCTCGGCCAATGCGCTTGCAGCTGAAGCCGATGTGATCATCGCGATTGGCACGCGGTTGATGGATTTCACGACCGGTTCTTGGACGTGCTTTAAGCCAGACGCCAAATTTGTTTCGATCAATGCGGCGCGCTGGGACGCGACCAAGCACCGCGCCTTGGCGGTGGTTGGCGATGCGAAAGCCACTTTGGAAGAAATAGCGCCCGCGCTTGAAGGCTGGAGCGTGCCTGCGGATTGGACCGCAAAGGGCAAATCCGAATTTGCTGCGTGGGATAATATGGTGGACGGCTTCCGTAAGCCCACCAATGATTTGGTGCCGACTTATGCGCAGGTCGTGGGTGTGGTGAACGACAAATCGGGCGAGCGGGATTTGCTCATCACGGCGGCGGGTGGATTGCCCGGTGAAGTGATGAAAAATTGGCGCGTGAAGTCGCCGCATACGTTTGATTTGGAATTCGGCTTTTCCTGCATGGGCTACGAAATCTCCGCCGGATGGGGCGCGGCTATGGCCGATCCTACCCGCACGCCTATCGTGATGGTGGGCGACGGCACCTATATGATGATGAATTCGGATATTTATTCGACGGTGTTAACCGGCCACAAGATCATTCTTATCGTGTGCGATAATGGGGGCTACGCGGTTATCAATCGCCTGCAACAGGCGAAGGGTACGCCGGGCTTTAACAACCTCATCAAAGACAGCAAGGTGAAGGAGCCTTTTGCGGTGAATTTCGCGCAGCACGCCGCCTCGATGGGCGCGCTGACCCGGCATGTCGAAAGCCTTGCCGATCTCGAAGCGGCGATGGATTGGGCCAAGACCACGGATCGCACCACCGTGATTTCGATTGTCTCGGATGCCTATACTTGGAGCCCCGGAGACGCTTGGTGGGATGTCGGTGTTCCGGAAGTCTCAACGCGTCCGAGCGTGAATGAGCAATATAAGGTGCAGGCCCAAGGTCGCAAGAAGCAGCGGGTCGGGGTTTGAAGTGGGCGGTCAGTGTTTGGCTGCTTGACGGGCTTCTGTGTGCTATGTCGATTCTATGATCGATGTGACGGATTCACCTGATAAGATTCCTGCCTTCATCGTCGATGTGCTCACCCCTGTAGCGCTCGACCAAGCCTATTCCTATGCCGTACCTTTGGGCATGAATTTGGAGGTTGGTGACGTCGTCCATGTGCCATTCGGCCCGCGCGAAACAACCGGTGTAGTGTGGGAAATACGTGAAGCGCCGTCAAGCGGCGCGTCCAATCTCAAAAGCGTCAAGGCCAAGGCGGATGCGCCTTCACTCTCCGAGCCATTGCGGCATTTTATTGATTGGGTGGCGCGTTATACGCTGGCGCCACGTGGATCGGTGCTTCGCATGGCCTTGCGGGGACCTGAGATTGATCGACCCGAACGCATTCAAATTGGTGTGCGTTTGGCGGGGCCATTGCCCAAACGCATGACGCCAGCGCGGGAACGGGTGATTGCTGCGGCTGAGGGTGGATTACTCATCTCCAAGCGCGCATTGTCAGATTTGGCGGGCGTCGGTGTTTCCGTGATCGATAGCTTAATTGATGAAGGCACTTTGGTGCCCGAGGCTATGCTACCGGGCACGATTGCCGAGGCGCCTGATCCAGACTTCTCTTTCAATACCTTTTCCGATGGCCAACAGGCGGCGGTTGATGGGCTTATCGAAACCGTCAAAGCGGGCGGTTTTTTGGTAACGCTTTTGGAAGGCGTTACCGGCTCAGGCAAGACAGAAGTCTATTTCGAGGCGGTGGCGGAGGCCTTGCGACAGGGCAAGCAGGCGCTCATTCTGATGCCGGAGATTGCGCTGACGGGGCAATTTTTGGATCGGTTCGAAAAGCGATTTGGCACCCGTCCCGCCGAATGGCACTCCGGTGTGACCGGTCGTAAGCGCGAGCGGATTTTTGCCGCTTTGGCGTCTGGCGAAGCTAAAGTCATCGCGGGGGCTCGTTCAGCACTCTTTCTGCCCTACGCTAAGCTCGGCCTCATCATCGTCGATGAAGAACATGAGACCGCCTATAAGCAAGAGGATGGCGTGCATTACCACGCCCGCGATATGGCGGTGGTGCGGGGACGAATTGAGGGCGCACCGGTTCTGCTAGCTTCCGCCACGCCTTCCATTGAAAGCCGGGTTAACGCGACAAAGGGCCGCTATCAGCATCTGCGTTTACCGGAGCGGCATGGCGGGCGACCGATGCCCGATATTGCAACCATCGATCTGAAATCAGATGCACCAGCGCGGGGCAAATTTCTTGCTCCACGATTGGTGCGCGATATCGGCGAAACGCTGGAGCGTGGCGAGCAGGTTCTGCTCTATCTCAACCGCCGTGGTTACGCGCCTTTGACGCTGTGCCGCCATTGCGGGCACCGATTTCAGTGCCCCAATTGCACGAGTTGGTTGGTCGAGCACCGGTTTCGTCGCGCATTGATGTGCCATCATTGCGGCCATGTTGAGCGCAGACCCGATAACTGCCCGGCCTGTCAGGCGGTTGATAGCCTCGCGGCCTGTGGTCCCGGGGTGGAGCGGTTGAATGAAGAGGTCGCGGAAGCTTTCCCGAACGCACGGGTTTTGATGCTTTCCTCCGATATGCCGGGCGGGACGGAACGGCTACGGCGCGAGATCGAGGCTGTAGCCTCTGGCGAATTTCAAATCATCATCGGCACGCAATTGGTGGCCAAAGGCCATCATTTCCCCTTTTTATCGCTTGTGGGCGTGGTGGACTCCGATTTGGGTCTTACTTCGGGCGATCCGCGCGCAGCAGAGCGTACGTTTCAAATGCTTCAGCAGGTGACGGGCCGTGCTGGAAGAGGCGAGACAAAAGGTCGCGCTTTGCTGCAAACCTATGACCCTACTCATCCTGTGATTCGGGCGTTGGTATCGGACGATAGTGAGCGGTTTTATCGGGAAGAAACCGCGCAGCGCGAAATGGCGGGTTTGCCCCCGTTTGGCCGCTTGGCCGCCCTTATTGTGAGCGCCGATGACCGTGCACCCGCTGAAAACCACGCCCGTATGCTGGCGCGCACGGCTGAGGCACCGCAGGGTGTTCACGTCTTAGGCCCAGCCGAGGCCCCGCTGGCTGTGATCCGGGGACGTCATCGGTTTAGGCTGCTCGTTAAAACGCCGCGGGATTTTGATATGCAGAACTATATCCGCCATTGGATAGCCCGGGCACCGAAAGTAACGGGGAATATCAAAGCATCGATTGATATTGATCCGCAGAGCTTTTTTTGAGGTTAATCAGCGTCTTATCAACAAAAACAGGATAGCCATTACCGCGGCGAGGATAAAGCCAACCATCCATTTTACGACGAGAAGCTCGCCTTTGATTGGTGCCAATTCACTGGTCAGATCCGATTTTGTTGTCATTTGCTCGGCGCTGGCTTCCGCAAAGGCCAATCCAACGCCCTCAGCCTGTTCTGGTGTAAGCTTGGCTTTGTCTTGCAAGGTGCGAGAAAATTTCAGCGTATCAAATGAAACAGTGGTCACGGTAGAGCCTCCGTTATGCTAAATTAATATCAGCTAAAAGTGGGACAAAAGCGATAGGGGACCAAAGAGCGTTTCATTCAGGCCTCTGAAACCAAAGTCGTGCTTAACAATTCACTACACCGCATTGCACTCGCCAATTCCCTATGCTAGTCACCGCCCGTGCCGTTTTCGCTTCCTTAGTGGGTTCGGCATGTTCCAGTCCTGCGCTGCTTTTGGTCATTGCCTACGGGCTGACGCGATTGTGGTGTGTGTGACGCCTAATTTGTTAAACGAGAGACCCGCTAGTGGCCGCTGAACACTCGATCACATCTGGTTTTGCTGGGCGGTATGCGACCGCTCTGTTTGAACTTGCCAAGGAAACCGGCTCCGTCGATGCGGTAGCGGCTCACCTTTCCACGTTTGACACGCTCATTGATGAGCTCGAGGACATGCAGCGTTTTGTGCGCAGTCCTGTGTTCAGTGCCGAGGAACAGGTGAAGGCGTTACAGCCGATCCTTGATAAAATCGGCGTAAAAGGGCTTGCTCAAAGATTTATTCTCCTTGTTGCAACCAAGCGCCGCCTTTTTGCCGTCCGGCAGATGGTGAAGGCTTTTCAACAGTTGGTCGATAAGGAGCGCGGTGTGACCCGCGCAACCGTCACGCTTGCTGAAACGCCATCTTCGAAGGCGTTGGAGGCGATTAAGACGGCTTTGAAAGATGTTGCCGGTGCAGGTGCCGAGATTGATCTTGAGATCAATCCGGAGATCATCGGTGGGATTATCGTGCAGATCGGCTCCAAAATGGTCGATTCTTCACTTCGTACGAAACTCAACGGCATTCGAACCGCGATGAAAGAGGTCGGCTGATGGATATCCGCGCCGCAGAAATTTCTGCCATTCTTAAAGATCAGATCAAGAACTTCGGTTCTGAAGCCCATGTCACCGAAGTTGGCCAAGTGCTTTCCGTCGGCGACGGTATTGCCCGTGTGTACGGCCTCGACAACGTCCAAGCGGGCGAAATGGTCGAATTCGAAAACGGCATCCGTGGGATGGCATTGAACCTCGAGGCCGACAATGTTGGCGTCGTGATCTTCGGTTCTGACCGTGACATTAAAGAAGGCCAGACGGTAAAGCGCACCGGCGCCATCGTTGACGCACCTGTCGGCAAGGGTCTGTTAGGCCGCGTTGTGGACGCGCTTGGCAACCCGATCGACGGTAAGGGCCCGATCAAGGCTGACAAGCGTATGCAGGTCGACGTTAAAGCGCCCGGCATTATCCCGCGCCAGTCCGTGCACGAGCCAATGGCAACAGGTTTGAAGTCGGTCGATGCTCTGATCCCTGTTGGTCGTGGCCAGCGGGAGCTGATCATTGGTGACCGTCAGACCGGTAAGACGGCCATCGCGCTCGACACAATTTTGAACCAGAAGGCGATTAACCAGGGGACGGACGAGAGCCAGAAGCTCTATTGCGTTTATGTCGCTATCGGCCAGAAGCGTTCGACTGTTGCCCAGTTCGTGAAAGTTCTCGAAGAGCAGGGTGCGTTGGAATATTCGATCGTCGTTGCGGCTACCGCATCTGATCCAGCGCCTATGCAGTTCTTGGCACCGTTCACCGGCTGCACCATGGGTGAGTTTTTCCGCGACAACGGCATGCATGCCGTAATCGTGTATGACGATTTGTCGAAGCAGGCTGTGGCCTATCGCCAGATGTCGTTGTTGCTCCGCCGTCCTCCAGGCCGCGAAGCCTATCCGGGCGACGTGTTCTATCTTCACTCCCGTTTGCTCGAGCGCGCTGCAAAGCTTGGCAAGGCATCAGGATCGGGATCGTTGACGGCGCTTCCTGTCATTGAGACGCAGGCCAACGACGTGTCGGCCTATATTCCAACCAATGTGATTTCCATCACCGACGGCCAGATCTTCTTGGAAACCGATTTGTTCTTCCAAGGCATCCGTCCTGCCGTGAACGTTGGCCTCTCGGTTTCGCGCGTCGGCTCCGCCGCGCAGACCAAGGCGATGAAAAAGGTGGCTGGAAAGATCAAGGGTGAGCTTGCCCAGTACCGCGAAATGGCGGCTTTTGCGCAGTTCGGTGGCGATCTTGACGTAACGACCCAGCGCTTGCTTAACCGCGGTGCACGTTTGACCGAGCTTCTTAAGCAGACGCAGTTCTCGCCGATGCAGATGGAAGAGCAGGTTTGCGTGTTGTACGCCGGTGTTAATGGCTATCTCGACGGCTTGCCGGTTAACCGGGTTAAGGCCTTCCAAGACGGTCTGCTGAGCGCCCTTAAATCACAAAACGCAGCGCTTCTCGATACGATCCGTTCCTCCAAGGACCTCTCCGACGATTCGGCGAAGACCCTTAAGGCAGCGGTCGACGCGTTCGCGAAATCCTTCTTGTAATCGGAGTCTGAAAGGGGCGCACCATGCCTTCATTGAAAGACCTCCGAAACCGCATCACGTCGGTTAAGGCAACGCAGAAGATCACCAAAGCCATGCAAATGGTTGCGGCGGCGAAGTTGCGTCGCGCTCAGGCTGCGGCGGAAGCTGGGCGTCCATACGCTTTGCGGATGAATGCGATGCTCGCCAATGTGGCAGCCAGCGTGGTGGGTACACCTTCGGCCCCGCCGCTATTGGCGGGAACAGGCAGTGACAAGACGCATCTCCTCGTTGTTTGCACGGCTGAGCGTGGCCTTTGCGGCGCGTTCAACTCGTCGATTGCTCGTCTCGCGCGTGACAAGGCCAATGCGTTGATCGCCGAAGGCAAGACGGTAAAAATCATCTGTGTCGGCAAGAAGGGCAATGATCTTCTCAAGCGCTTATTTGCGAAGAACATCATTGAATTCGTCGATCTTCGTTCGGTTCGGTATATCGGCTATGAAAATGCGGATGCGATTGGCCGCTCGATCATTGCGCGGTTTGAAGGCGGCGAGTTCGATGTGTGCACGCTGTTCTATTCGCGCTTTAAATCGGTGATCCAGCAATTCCCGACAGCTTTACAGGTTGTTCCTGCGGTTATTCCTGAAAAGCCAGCAGGCGCTGCGGCTTCGGCGTCTTATGAATATGAGCCGGACGAAGCTGAAATTCTGAATTCGCTGTTGCCGCGCAACATCTCGATGCAGGTCTTTTCGGCCTTGTTAGAGAACGCTGCGTCCGAGCAGGGCGCGCGGATGAGCGCGATGGACAGCGCGACGCGGAATGCCGGTGACATGATCAAGAGGCAGACGATCAAGTATAACCGCTCGCGTCAGGCGATGATCACCAAAGAACTGATTGAAATTATCTCGGGCGCGGAAGCGCTCTGAACGGACGGATGAAGGATTAAGACCATGGCTACCAAAGCAACCGGCAAAATCACTCAAGTCATCGGCGCCGTCGTCGACGTGCATTTCGAAGGCAATATGCCGGAAATTCTGAACGCGCTCGAAACCACGAACCGCGGCAACCGGCTCGTGCTCGAAGTCGCCCAGCATCTCGGCGAAAATTCGGTTCGTACGATTTCGATGGATACGACAGAAGGCCTCGTTCGTGGCCAAGCCGTTACCGATACGGGCGCTCCGATCTCCGTTCCGGTCGGCGCAGGTACCTTGGGCCGCATCATCAACGTCATCGGCGAGCCGGTTGACGAGTTGGGCCCGGTTGAAGCTGAAGCCTATCGTTCGATCCACCAAGACGCCCCAACCTATGCCGAGCAGTCGACAGAAGGTCTGATCCTTGAGACCGGCATTAAGGTCGTTGATCTTTTGGCACCATACGCCAAGGGCGGTAAGATTGGTCTGTTTGGCGGCGCAGGCGTCGGCAAGACCGTGTTGATCATGGAACTCATTAACAACGTCGCGAAGGCCCACGGTGGTTACTCCGTGTTTGCAGGCGTTGGCGAGCGTACCCGCGAAGGCAACGATCTTTACCACGAAATGATCGAGTCTAAGGTGAATATGGACCCGAAGGAACATGGCGGCTCGGCTGCTGGTTCGAAATGCGCGCTGGTTTATGGCCAGATGAACGAGCCTCCAGGTGCCCGCGCTCGCGTGGCGCTCACGGGTCTCACGGTCGCTGAGCATTTCCGCGATCAGGGCCAGGACGTGTTGTTCTTCGTCGATAATATTTTCCGCTTCACGCAAGCTGGTTCGGAAGTGTCGGCTCTCTTGGGCCGCATTCCATCCGCCGTGGGCTATCAGCCAACGCTTGCTACCGACATGGGCGCGTTGCAAGAGCGCATCACCACCACAACCAAGGGTTCGATTACCTCGGTGCAGGCGATTTACGTGCCTGCCGACGATCTGACCGATCCGGCACCTGCCGCATCCTTCGCCCATTTGGACGCAACCACCGTGTTGTCGCGTTCGATTGCGGAAAAGGGCATTTATCCAGCGGTTGATCCACTTGATTCGTCCTCGCGCATGTTGTCGCCTTTGATCGTCGGCGAAGAGCATTACGCGGTGGCCCGTGCGGTGCAGTCGACGCTTCAGCGGTATAAGTCGTTGCAGGACATCATCGCCATTCTCGGCATGGATGAATTGTCGGAAGATGATAAGCTAACGGTTGCCCGCGCCCGCAAGATCGAGCGCTTCTTGTCGCAGCCTTTTCATGTGGCCGAAGTGTTCACGGGTTCGCCCGGCAAACTCGTGTCATTGGCCGACACCATTAAGAGCTTCAAGGGTCTGGTTGAGGGTCAGTATGATCACCTTCCAGAAGCGGCTTTCTATATGGTTGGTACGATTGAAGAAGCCATCGAGAAGGCTGATCGCCTCGCCAAGGAAGCGGCATAAGCCTGCACTAATATAATGAGGCGGCGCGCTTCTAGCGCCGTCTTGTTCCAAGAGACGTTCCGGAGATCACCATGGCCGCTTTCGCATTCGAACTCGTTTCTCCCGAAAAACTGCTGTTTTCCGGCGATGTCGAGCAGGTTGTCGTTCCGGGAACGGAAGGCGACTTTGCCGTGTTGAAAGACCATGCTCCGGTTATGTCAGCGCTTCGTCCTGGGATGCTTTCCTATACTGATGCCAAGGGCGCGACGGAGACTGTGTTCGTTCGCGGCGGGTTTGTCGACGTTTCGGCCAGTGTCTTTACGGTTTTGGCCGATCAAGCCATTCCAGTTGCATCAATGACGGGCTCAGTATTCGAGGCCGAGGTCGAGCTTGCCACGTCTTTGCTGGCCTCCGCTTTGACCGAGGAGGGCACACGCCTGGCCGCCGAGCGCTGGGCCC
>CANCAR010000044.1 GCA_947374125.1 Hyphomicrobiales bacterium
CCACTGAGCCTCAGGCCTTGGCGGAAGGCGAGGAGCCGCCGATCCCCGAAGGCGAGCTGGACGATGATGATTTAGAAAATAACGTCTCGCTCTCGGCCATGGAAGCGGAATTGAAGCCGAAGGTGCTTGAAACCTTCGACCGCATCGCCTCGGCCTATAAAAAGCTGCGCCGGTTGCAGGAGCAGAATGTTGAGTCGAAGCTGCAAAACGACTCGCTCAGCCCTTCGCAGGAGCGCAAATATAAGAAGCTCAAGGACGAGATTATCCTTGATGTGAAGTCGCTCTCACTCAATACGCACCGGATTGAGGCGCTGGTTGAGCAGCTCTATGATATTAATAAAAGACTGATTGGCCTTGAAGGCCGCCTGATGCGCTTGTCGGAAAGCCATCGCGTGGGCCGCGAGGATTTCTTGCGCAATTATCAGGGCTCGGAGCTTGATCCGAAGTGGTTGTTGCGTGTCTCCAAGCTCGGCACACGCGGCTGGAAGGAATTTGTCGCCAAAGAAAAGGACATGATCCGCGAAATTCGGCATGAAATTCACACGCTCGCCTCGGAGACGGGCTTGGAAATTCCGGAATTCCGCAAGATCGTCCACATGGTGCAAAAGGGCGAGCGCGAGGCGCGTCAGGCGAAGAAAGAAATGGTCGAGGCGAATTTGCGTCTCGTGATTTCGATCGCCAAGAAATACACCAATCGCGGTTTGCAGTTTTTGGATTTGATCCAAGAGGGCAATATAGGGTTGATGAAGGCGGTTGATAAGTTTGAGTATCGCCGCGGCTATAAATTCTCGACCTATGCGACCTGGTGGATCAGACAGGCGATTACGCGCTCGATTGCCGATCAGGCGCGCACCATCCGTATCCCGGTGCATATGATCGAGACGATCAACAAGATCGTGCGCACCTCGCGCCAGATGCTGCATGAAATTGGCCGCGAGCCGACGCCGGAGGAATTATCCGAAAAGCTCGCCATGCCTTTGGAAAAAGTGCGCAAGGTGCTGAAAATCGCCAAAGAGCCGATTTCACTCGAAACGCCAATTGGCGATGAGGAAGATTCGCATCTTGGCGATTTCATCGAGGACAAGAACGCGATTTTGCCGATTGATGCCGCCATTCAATCGAATTTGCGCGAGACCACCACGCGGGTATTGGCCTCGTTAACGCCGCGCGAAGAACGTGTGCTGCGCATGCGGTTTGGGATTGGTATGAATACCGACCACACGCTTGAGGAAGTGGGCCAGCAGTTCAGCGTGACGCGCGAGCGTATTCGGCAAATCGAGGCGAAAGCGTTGCGGAAATTGAAGCATCCGAGCCGAAGCCGGAAGCTGAGGAGCTTTTTGGATAATTGAGGTGAGGAGAAGATGCCGACGATTTCTGTTTTCTTCGGCATTGTCGTCCAGATGTATTGGCGCGACCATAATCCTCCTCATTTTCACGCCTATTACCAGAATTATGAAGCGCTGTTTTCAATTGAGAGCGGTGAACTGATCGCGGGCCAAATGTCGCCCGGAGCGCGGCGTATTTTAAAGGAATGGACGCTCCGGCATCAATCGGAATTGCTTGCAAACTGGGAGCGGTGTAAAATGAAAATACCGCTCAATTCAGTTCAGGGAGCCGATGAAGAATGATCAAGATGGTGAAAGTGATCGAACTTAAGGCACTTGATGCGTTTCGGCTTTGGGTCCGGTTCTCGGATGGTTCTGAAGGCATTCGGGATTATTCGGACATGTTGGCGGAGGGAGGACAGATGGTTGAGCCTCTTCGTGACCCCTCGTTTTTTAAGCGTGTTTTCATCTCGTTTGGTGTGCCAAGTTGGCCAAACGGCTTTGAAGTAGATGCCATCGCGCTGCATATGGAATTAGAAAAGGCAGGTTTGCTCGCCAGATCGGCGGCTGCTTAAGGGCCAGCGGCGTTATTTGTCAGATTAAGGCGAAGGATTTGCGTAAGTAGAAGCATCCGAGCCAGAGCCGGAAGCTCTGGAGCTTCTTGGATAATTGATGTGCAGGGACGATGCTGACGATTTATTTTTCAAGACGAAACAGAAGTCGATCTTGAACAGATCGGCGACTACAAAGAAATCCTGTTCCCTAACGGGTAATGATGCGCGGGGCTCCCTACGCTGCCAGCAACCTCTTCAACTCGGTTTCAAAATCAAAACACAATTGCGCCGCTTCCTCGTCGGGGAGCCAGCGGGCCATTTGGGGGAATACAGTTTGGTGGTAGCGCGTCTCGGCTTTTGGCCAAGGCAGGCTTTCGGCGGATTTCATGCGGGTGAGAAGAACAAGCAATTCCTGCCGTATCTCGTCCGGATTCGCGCTAACGCTGCTGGCCGGACGATCCTCGTCGAACAGGTCCAAAGACTCATCGGGGGCGAAAAGGTCGGGCTGTCTCACGTCGAAAACTCTCATTGTAAACGAGAGACAGTCTAAGGGAGTGAGGAGCGTCGGGGGGAGAGGGGGAGACCCCGTATTGGGACGTTAATTTTCGTTGTCCACATCTTCCGTAGCGTGATCGGTCGATCCGTTGCCCGAGGACAGCCCCGCTTCGGCCAACGCGCTTAGCGGAATGAGCGGGCCATTGCAGATTGTGGAGAGCAGTTCCGCCTGTTGTGGTTCAAGCGCGATCACCCTGCCTAACACGTGGAGCAGATCGATCAAATCACTCGTATAGTCGGCGAGCCAGCCTTCGGGCTGGATTTTTTCGAGCGGCGAGGGCGGGCGGCGGTCGCCGATAATGGGGCGGGAACGGTCGAGTAGGAACGGTTGGTTTAAGGTTGAATTATGAAAATAGTCTTTGTAGAACAGCTTGAAATTATTCGCTAAATTGAGATGAAGGTTTTATAGAAAAAGTTGGAGCTTCTTTGATAATTAGCGATAATCTGAAAGCGGCTGAACATGCTCTCTCGTTTACGGGTAAAGAACTTTAAAACTTTGGAAGATATCGATAGTGAGCTCGGTCAAAGTGTCGTTTTTATCGGTCCAAACAATGCTGGAAAAACGAGCGCCTTGCAGGCGTTAACCTTATGGACATCCGGGCTTGCCGCTTGGAACGCGCGGCGGTCGGAAGGGAAGGCAAAAAAGAGAACGGGTGTAACCTTAAACCGTCTTTCTTTGGTTAATTTGCCGGTTTTCGAAGCTCGTGAGCTGTGGAACAAACGTCGCGTTCAATCCGTTGCAAAAGCGAACGGAAAATCAGAACAGAACCCTGTTTTAATTGAAATTACAATTGATGGTGAGACGGACGGTCAAGCGTGGTCGTTTGGACTAGAATTTCAGCATGCGACCTCGGAAACGATATATTGTCGCCCGTTGAAAGATAATTCACTCCCTGGCGAAACTGCCGCCACAATACCTGCCGGGGCGATATCGGCGCGCTGCGCGTTGTTACCTCCTATGTCGGGTCTTTCGAGCAGTGAAGCGGAGATCCAGCCTGGGCGGATACAAACTTTGATCGGTGAGGGTAGAACTGCCGAAGTGCTCCGCAATCTTTGCCTAAGTGTATCTCGGGACAACCCCGATGGATGGGCTGATATAAAAAGCCGTATGCTGTCCATGTTTGGTGTCGAAATTAGCAATCCCGAAAGAGATGTCGCTCGCGGTGTTGTTGAAATGTCCTATACGGACCAAAGGCAAAATACGACGCTGGATTTATCGTCCGCTGGGCGTGGACAACTCCAAGCCTTACTGCTTTTGACCTATCTTTATGCCAATCCAGGCAGCACTTTGCTTTTGGACGAACCAGACGCACATTTGGAGATTTTACGACAACGGCAAATTTACGATGCGATTAGTGATGTGGCTGGGAAATCGGGTTCCCAAATCATTGCGGCCAGCCATTCGGAGATTATTCTTCAAGAAGCTGCTCAACGCGATATGCTTATCGCCTTTGTTGGTAAGCCTAGACGTATTGATGATCGGGGCAGCCAAATTCTAAAGGCATTGAAAGATATACCGTTTGATCACTACTATCAGGCTTCTTTAAATAAATTCGTGCTATATTTAGAAGGATCGACAGATTTAGAGTTTTTGCGTGCTTTTGCTAAGATCGCCGGGCATTCGGTTGCACGTGATTTAGACACTGTTTTTGTGCATTATGTTGCAAATGATATTCAAGCGGCGAGGCACCATTTTTATGGATTAAAGAACGCAGAACCTGACCTGCGGGGGATAGCCATATTTGATCGACTAGATCGAAGCCCTGACGATTCGGGACAGTTAAGCATTCGCAGTTGGCAAAAGCGTGAGATTGAAAATTACATTTGTACGAAAGAAATATTGGTTCGATTCGCGTATGATCCAACCGGACGGGAAGAGGATAATTTGATCCTGCGAGCTGATGGTGAAGCGCGAGTGCAGGCCATGGAGCAATCGATATCGGAAATTGAAGGTGCGCTAAAGACTTTGGGGCGTGACCCTTGGGATGACAATTTTAAAGCTTCTGATGAATTTCTGACGCCGTTGTTTGAAAAATACTATGATAAGTTAAACCTATCCAATGCAATGCGGAAAACAAATTTTCATCGAATCGCGGCAGTACTCAAGCGTGAGGAAATCGCTCAGGAAATCATTCTCGCATTGGATGAAATTCGAAGAATATCTTCTGAGAAATGATTGATGCTGTTATCTTTCGAACTCGGTCAATCGCTGCCTTATATTGTTGATCAGATGATATGAAGGCGAATTTAGCGCTTATCGCGTGACAAACCCTTCTTATCCATCTTTTTAATAAAAAACGGCAGGAAACCCCGCCGTTTTTCGTCTCTCTCGCATTGATCGTGCAATGCCTCACACGTCTTCCCCCTTTTTCCTCTCCGCCATAAACAAATCAAACTCTGCTTTGTCTTTGGCGTGGCGAAGGCGGTCGAGGAAGGTGTGGAACTCGTCGGCTTCGCGTTCGAGTTGCGTGATGGTTTCTTCGCGATAGGTATCGAAGGCGCGATTGCCGGTGGGGGCGAAATGGGGGGTGCGGGGTTGGTCGCTGCTTTGGCCGAACCAGCCGCGCATGCCTTCCATTTTGAGGTTCATCCGTTCCATTTTGCGCTCCCAGCGCGCGCGGCGGTCATAGCCGCCGGCATAGGCGTAAGTGCTGCATCCCATTCTTCCGCTCCATATTAAAAAGGCGAGAACGGCTAAGCCGACCGGCCAGAAGAAAATAAAACCCAGCACCATCGTGGCTATCCAGCCCGGACGGCCCCAATCATCCAATCTGTGAACCAGTGCATTCATTTTCCGCTCCTCGTACCTTCCGTTGCTCGTACATGTTAATGTAAATAACATTTACATAAGTGGATCGGGTTGGTTCATCTGTCAAGGGAGGGTGGAGAGATTTTTTTAGGGGGTAGGGGTAGAGGTAGGGGTAGGGGTAGGGGTAGGGGTAGGGGGTAAACGTCCTTCTCATTCAAGGAGAAGGAAGTCTTCAATGCTATTCCGGCTTTTTTGCGGCCAAAAGTCCGTCGAAATAGACCAATACACCAGCTTCTAAAAGGTCTTCCGGGCGCATGGGCAAAGGTCTTGCGGTGCGGTCGGGCCTTGCGAATAGGCTTGCGATGCCGTGCGCGAGGGACCAGACATGCAGCGTGACCATGAGTACAGGCGGGCGTTGGGTCGCAGGAATATCGGCTAGGATCGCCTCGCAGGCCAAGCGCAAAACGGCAAAGGCGGCATCGGCCACTTCCAAAAGCTCGGGCGAGCCGCCAATGGGCACGCCGGATTCGAACATGATCGAATAGATCGCCGTGTTTTTGCGGGCAAAATCGAGATAGGCATACCCCACCCGTTTTAAGGCCTTACGCGGATCGGGCTTGCCATTTTCCCACGCCGCGAGGAGCGCGGCACCAAAGCGCTCAAAGCCTTGGCGGGCCAGATCGGTTAAGAGATCGTCGCGGTCGCGGTAATGGCGATAGGGCGCGGCAGGGGATACATGCGCTGCGCGGGCCAAATCGGCGAAGGTGAAGCCTGCGATACCCTTCTCAGCAATGAGCAGCAAAGCCGCGTCCATCAGCGCCTCGCGCAGATTGCCGTGGTGATAGCCGCGCCGGGCGGAGGTATCGGACGAGTTCCATGCCATCTTCCGCTTATCGGGAATTTTAGTTCCGAGTGCAATCGGGTTAGGTGCAATCATAAAGTGTGTTTTTTCTGGAACCGCAACCTCGGCAACAGCGTTGTTGAGATGTAACGGTTTTGAACACCCTGTAGATTTGAGGAGAGTTGGGCATGGCAGACGCGGCAGAACTGGTTTCTCAGCATCTCGTCTCATTGGTTGGAGACGCCCGGCGGACCGGATTGAAGCTTGAAGAGATTACGATTGAACTTGCCGCGCACGCGGCCTGTGCAGCGCTTGCCTATTGGTCGCCGCACGACCTGCATTCATTGATCGATGTTGCTCAAGAGGATGACGGAGCGGGCGAAGCTTTGCTTTCGGAACCGAATTCCGCGGTCATTATTCCGTTTCCAACTAAGCGTCCGATTTCGCGATAACTGCTTACATCCCCCCGACAGGACTAAAGAATTTCCCTCCCGAGCCGTTCCTATCTTGGCTTGTGGTCGAGCGACTGACGCGGGCGAGCCCCGTGCCGGCTCGTGCCCCGTCCGGGGGAACATGCGGTGGAAATCAATGATCTTGATCGGCCCGATGGGGTGATCGGACGTATCCGGTACGAAATGTATCGGGTCATGTTCGATACACCCAATGCCCCGAAGCTCCATCACTATTTTGACCGCTTTATCATGACCCTCATCGTGTTGAGCGTGATCGCTATTGGGCTTGAGCACAGTGACGCGCTGCATGAAGCCTATCATTGGGAATTGGCGCTGTTCGATAAGGTTTCGGTGATCATCTTCACCGCTGAATTGATTGGACGTTTGTTCTGTGGGGGGCTTGCTCCGGCCTATCGAAATAAGCGCTTTGGAACAGCTCGTTACGCGCTGACCCCATCGGCGATTATCGATCTATTGGTCGTGGTGCCGTTCTACCTCACCTTCCTGATTGAGCTCGACCTTCGCTATTTACGCATGATCCGACTGTTGCGGGTGTTGAAGCTCGCGCGTTTCATGCTGCCAAAATGGATAGCCTTTAAGGAGTTGAATAAGGGGCGGAGCCTGCGTCAGAAGATCTATAGCCTGCTTTATCCGGATGAATTTTCCGGCGCATTCCATAGCATTATCGACGCTGCGCTGGTGGTTTTGATCTTTTTAAGTGTCGTTGCGGTTGTGCTGGAAAGCGTCGACAGTATCCATAAGGCTATGGAAATCGAATTTTATTATTTTGATCGATTTTCGGTTTTTGTTTTCACCCTTGAATATGTTTTGCGGATTTTTGTCGCGGTTGAAAATCCTGCAACGTCGAAGCCGATTTCGGGTCGTTTGCGCTTTATGACGAACCCGTCGCAAATCATTGATTTGCTCTCGGTACTGCCCTTCTATTTGACGCTGTTTATCCATATCGATCTGCGGTTCCTGCGCGTGATGCGGTTGGTCCGGATTTTAAAGCTGACCCGCTATTCAACCGCCATGACGACGGTGATCGAGGTGATCACGGAAGAGTTGCCCTCGCTGGGGGCGGCGCTGTTTGTGCTGATGTTGATCACGATCTTTTCGTCGAGCGTGATGTATCTGGTCGAACATGAGGCTCAACCCGCTGTTTTTACCAGCATTCCGGTGGCGATGTATTGGGCGCTGATTACGCTGACCACCATCGGCTATGGCGATATTGTACCCGTAACCCCTGTTGGCCAGCTTCTGACGATGGTGATGGCCTGTGTGGGTCTTGCCATGATCGCCTTGCCAACGGGTATTCTGGCCACAGGGTTCAGCGAGAAATTGAGAAAGCGCTCGGAGGCTTTTAAGGAGCTGGTGGAGGAAAAAGCCAAAGACGGGATCATCACCGATGACGAGCAGAAGGAGCTCAATCAAAAAGCGGTGGAGATGGGCTTGAGCCGCGCGAGGGAACGGCAATTTGAAGATGAAGTGATGAAGGGCTTGGTTCGCTCATCCGCTAACGTTCCGGGGCTTGCTGTCACCTTTGCACCCGATGACCATGTGGATGCGATTTTTCGGATGATCGAGCCGCTGACCCTCAAGCATAAATCCATCCTCTTGGCGCGTTTGGCGATTAGCCTGCCGAGCCATTCGATTATTGTCGAGACGCCGGAACTGATTGGTCCGGTTAGGCCGGACTAGGGTTGAGGCTTAAGGCTTGGTGGATCAAGCCGCATGACCCGACACGTCCGCGCCTGCTTGCGGCGATAATTGGCGGTGGAACAGGGCTGACGCGGCGACCACAAAAGCTACGATGCCAAACGCGATTTGAAAATCGCCTACGTCCAGATGGCTGTCGCCTCTCATATATTGTAGCGATTCCAGAATGATGGCCGCAAAGGCGACCCCAACGGAGCCCGAGACCTGTTGGACGACGCTTGCAAAACTTGACGCGCGGCTGAGATCTTCGGGCTCAACTTCCGCATAGGCGATGGCGTTGAGGCAGGTGAATTGGAGCGAACGGAAAAAGCCGCCCGCGAGCAGGACGGCCAATACCAGCAGATGGGGGGTGTTCGCGCTGAAAAACGCAATCGCCCCGAACAACAGGCCGCTTAGCACACCATTCGCCAGCAAAATCGTGCGAAAGCCAAAGCGTCTCAGGATCATCGGCGCGGTGAATTTCATCAAAAACGCCCCGGCAGACGCGGCAAAGGTCAGCGAGCCGGATTGGAACGCTGAGAGGCCAAAGCCGAGTTGAAACATCAAGGGTAGCAGAAACGGGTTCGATCCGATGCCTGCGCGAAAAAAGAAGCCGCCCAACACGCTGGTTTTGAAGGTAGGCAGTTTTAGAAGCGATAGTTTTAGGATAGGATTTGGAATGCGCTTGGCGTGCCGAACATAGAGAGCGATGAGCGCTAGCCCAAGCGCAATCAAGCCGGGCGCGACCGCCAAGGGCAGCATATCTCGGCCTAAAATGGTTAGCCCAAAAACGAGCATCGAAAGACCAAGACCCGAGAGGGCAAAGCCTGTGACATCGAGTTTCGTCTGCATCTCGGCCTTTACATTCGGCACGAAGATCGAGGCTAAAATGATGCCGGTAATCCCCATGGGCAGGTTGATGAAAAAGATCCAGCGCCAATGCAGATAGGTGGTGAGAAATCCGCCGATCAGGGGGCCAACCACGGGGCCAATCAGAGCGGGAAGCGTGAGATAGGAGAGCGCCTGCACCAGCTCGCTTTTTGGAATGGCGCGCACCAGAACCAACCGGCCAACCGGCACCATCATTGCGCCGCCCAAGCCTTGCACGGCGCGGGCCAGAATAAAGCCCTCGAGCGTGTTGGTGAACGCGCAAGCAAGCGAAGCAAGCGTGAAAACCGCAATCGCCAGCCGAAACACCTGCCGCGCACCGAAGCGATCCGCCATCCAGCCGCTGATCGGGATAAAGACGGCTAGGCTTAGCAAGTAAGACGTGAAGGCGAGTTTGAGGACGATGGGGTCCTGGTGGAGATCAAGCGCAATAGCGGGGAGCGAGGTGGCAAGCACCGTCGAATCCATGTTTTCAAGGAAGAGCGCACTGGCGATGACGAGGGGGAGGACCATGCCTTTTGGGAGGATACGCCGGGTTTGCGCGTCAGGCGGCAAAGCGGGGTTAGGAAACTTATTCGCCATGCCGTTTGCCTGTTGGCCCCTCAAAGAATCGTGCAGCGGATGGGATCCTATACCAAGGCAATTGGCGTTTGGCTTGATCAAAAAAGCCGGTGGTTCATTCTAATAGGCGCCACGGTTGCGAGTAGTGGTCGGGTCTTTGATTTCGCAACTTTTCTTGATTTTCCTCTTTGAGTTGCAAGGTCTCTTCAAAGTTGAAACTTCAGATTGGTGGACAAGGTTAATGCATTCAATAAAATTAGCGATAAATTTGAATCATACCCATCTCAACGGAGAGAGCATATGGCAACGCTCACGGGTACCAGCGGGAATGATACGATTTATGGGAATTCTGGAGAATCGGACTCTATTTCCGGCGGCGCGGGAGATGATTATCTGGGTGCCGGGTCTAATGACTACAACGGCGACACCCTCAATGGCGGCGCGGGCAACGATACGCTTTACGGCTCCTATTTAGGCAGTGACATCCTCCTCGGTGGCACGGGGAATGATTATCTCTATGGATATCTTGGCAGCAACACCCTCAATGGCGGCGCGGGTAACGATGTTCTTGATGGCTCCTACGGCGTTAACGATACGGCGGATTATTCCTATGCAGGCGTAGGCATTTCCGTCACCCTCAACGGGGCGAATGCCGTCACGGTCACTGTCACAGCCGGTTCGGATGTCGATACGCTCAATTCTATCGAGAACATTATCGGCACGTCCTCCAATGACACGATGACCGGCGACGCAGCTGCCAATAGCTTCAGTGGCGGCGCAGGCAACGACACCCTCTCTGGCGGTGCAGGCGATGATATTCTCTCTGGCGGCGCGGGCAACGACACGCTTGATGGCGGCTCGGGCTATGACACGGCGGATTATTCCTACTCGAGCGCGGGCATTTCTCTCGTCGTAAATGGCCAAACCGTTACCGTTACAGCCGGTTCGGATGTCGATACGCTCTCCAATATCGAGAACATTGTTGGCACGTCCTCCAATGACACGATGACCGGCGATTCAAATGCCAATCGTTTTAACGGCGCCGCAGGCAATGACATCCTTGATGGTGGTGCGGGGAATGACACCCTCCAGGGTGGCGCGGGTGCGGACGAGCTTTATGGCGGCGCGGGGGATGATCTCTTTATCGTCGATGCCTATGACAGCCTCGTCTTCGAGGGTGCCGATAACGGCACCGACACGGTGCAATCCTCCGTTGATTGGTTGCTCGCCGATAATTTCGAGAATCTAGTTCTTACCGGCACGGCGTTAGAGGCCATTGGAAATGAGCTCAATAACAGCCTAACCGGCAATGCTGCCGCAAATTATCTTTGGGGGGCGGACGGGAACGATACTCTCAATGGCGGGGCAGGTGCGGATATCATGCTGGGTGGCTCGGGTAATGACGTCTATTACGTTGATAATATGGCTGATATGCTCGGCGAGAACATGGATGATGGCACGGACCTTGTCTATGCGTCCGTCTCCTTCACGCTCGATCCTGAACTCGAGAACCTGAATTTGATTGGCACCGCCGCCATTAACGGCACCGGCAATGAATTCGCAAATCTGATCATCGGAAATTCCGGAAACAATAGTCTCGATGGCGGCGCCGGAGCCGACACGCTTCAAGGTGCAGCAGGTGACGATGTCTACTTGATCGATTCCTTGTTCGATGTCGTTATCGAAAACGCAAATGAGGGCTATGATACCATTCTAACGAGTGTCTCAATGATATTACCTATCGCAAATATTGAAAAAATTGTTCTTGTCGGCTCAGCCAATCTCACCCTTACCGGTGATAATCTTTCTAATGCATTGACCGGCAATGACGGAGCCAACAGCCTGACTGGGCTAGACGGAAATGACACCCTGTTGGGCCTTGGAGGCAATGACAGTCTAGACGGCGGCAATGGTAACGATTCTCTCGATGGTGGCGTGGGGGATGACAGTCTTGCCGGACAAGATGGCACAGATTCTCTTTCGGGCCTCGCAGGCAATGACACGCTTGACGGTGGCAATGGTAATGATTCTCTCGACGGTGGTGTGGGGGATGACAGCCTCTCGGGCGGCGTAGGCAATGATACGCTTTACGGGCTTGACGGTAACGATACGCTGAATGGCGGTGTTGGGTCAGACAAGCTTTATGGCGGCTTCGGCAATGATACTTATATCGTTGATCTTGCGACTGATGTGATTTCGGAGGCGTTGAATGCGGGCGTGGACACTGTTCAATCCTCGGTTTCGTTCATTCTCGCCGCCAACATCGAAAACCTCACCCTCACCGGCACAGCCGCTATCAATGGAACGGGCAATACGGATGCCAATGCCATCACTGGTAATTCCGGCATCAATAATCTTAGCGGCAATGCGGGGAATGACACATTGGATGGCCAAGCCGGAAATGACGGTCTGAATGGCGGCGCAGGCCTTGACCGGTTGATTGGCGGCGCAGGCGATGATATGCTCACCGGCGGCTCGGAGAGCGATACCTTTGTCTTCGCCACTGGCTTTGGCAAAGACAAGATTATGGATTTCAACGCCGCCACCGGCGTCAACCACGACGTGCTGGAATTCTCGACCGCCGTTTTCGCCAACTGGACGGCCCTGCTCGCCGCAACCAGCCAGGTCGGAACCGATCTCGTCATCACCCAAAACGCCAGCAACACAATCACCCTGAAAAACGTCACCCTCTCGAGCTTCACCTCGGACGACGCGGTCTTTGTTGTTTGACGGGACGATGAAATTATTATCTGTCTAATCCCAAGTGTCATTGAAAATGACACTTGGTTTTCTCTACGAATATTTCTTAATCCTTGATAATAATAAGAAATATTTGTTATCTCACAATGGCCTGATGCTTAAGCATCGGGCCATTGGCATAAGATAGCCCGTGAGTGCGGTGGTCACCGTTTGCCTGTTTGCTCCTTAAAGAATCACGCGCTAGTCTGGCTCCTATAGCAAGAATGATACACGTTGACGTATCCAAAATCGGCTGAGTTACGGTTTCGGTACGCAGATAGGGGATGGAACGCATGGTCTATGTGATCGGGATTGATGGCGGCACGGAATCCTTACGTGCGGGTGTGTTTGACATGCAAGGTCGGCCTTTGGCCTTTGCAGCGACGGCGTATAAGACGGATTTTCCGCATCCGGCCTGGGCGGAGCAGAACCCCGCCGATTGGTGGAATGCGGTGGGTGCGAGTGTGCGCAAAGCCGTGGCCGAGGCGGGCATCGGCATGGACAGCATTGTCGGGCTTGCCGTTGATACCACCTGTTGCTCGGTTGTTGCGCTTGACGGGAGCGGCGACGCGTTGCGCCCGGCGCTCATCTGGATGGATGTGCGCGCCTCGAAAGAGTGCGACTTGGTGCTGGCGACGGGGGACGAGGCGCTCAAGGTCAATTCGAACGGGGCGGGGCCGGTATCCGCCGAATGGATGATCCCGAAGGCGCTCTGGATCGCGCGCAACGAGCCGGAGATTTTCGAGCATGCCGTGACGATTTGCGAGTATCAGGATTATATCAATTACCATCTCACGGGCCGGATGGTGGCCTCGATCAACAATGCCGCCGCGCGGTGGCATTACCGCGTGAGCCAGGGTGGTTATGCCCGCTCGCTGGTTGAGAAGCTCGGCATTCCGACGCTCGCCGATAAATGGCCAAAGGATATGGTGCGGTTAGGCGAGACGGTTGGTGGATTAACGGCAAAAGCAGCAGCTCATTTGGGGCTTAACCCCGGTTTGCCCGTGGCGCAGGGCGGGGCGGACGCGTTTATCGCGATGCTTGGCATGGGGGTGGTGAAGCCGGGTGCACTGGCGTTTATCACGGGCTCCTCGCATCTGCATCTCGGCCTCTCGGCCAAGCCGTTTCACGGCAAGGGGATTTGGGGCACCTATGAGGATGGGCTTTTGCCGGGGCTTCATGCGGTGGAAGGCGGGCAGACCTCGACCGGCTCGGTGATCAATTGGTTTAAGAACATGCTGGGCGATAGTGTCTCTTACGAGACGCTGAACGCGGAGGCGGCAGCGCTCCCGCCGGGCGCGGACGGGTTGATTGTGCAGGAGCATTTTCAAGGCAACCGCACACCGCATACCGACCCTTTGTCGCGCGGGGCGATTACGGGGTTGAGCCTGAAGCACGGGCGGGGCCACATCTTCCGCGCGATCATTGAGGGTGTGGCGTTTGGTACCGAGGCAATTTTTAAGGCGATGCGGGCGAATGGTTATGTGCCGGATGAATTCCGCATCTGCGGCGGGGCGACGCGCTCCGAACTCTGGATGCAGATCCATGCCGACGTGTCGGGCATTCCGCTGACCTTGACGGAAGTGGCTGACGCGCCTGCTTTGGGTTCCGCGATTTTGGCGGCGGTGGCGGCTGGGCAGTATGCGAGCATTGAGGAGGCAGCAGGTGCCATGGTGAAGGTCACCCGTCGCATCGAGCCGAATATGGCGGTGCATGAGCAGTATAAGCCGCTATTTGCCGCCTATGAGCGGGCTTATCCGGCTCTGCGGTCGATTGGAGGGTAGGGGGCGGCCGCCCCCCTGGTGTATTGTGATGAAAAAATCAGCGGTAAGGAGAGCACTTATCCGGTGGATTTAAGCAATTTCGTCGCCTGACGCAGGCTATCGTTGATGCGCTTTTGCCACCCGGCACCGGAGGATTTGAAGGCGTCCAAAACGTCCCGGTCAATCCGCAAGCTTACAAGTTGTTTGGTGGGTAATTTCTGCTTGCCGCGCGCGCGCCTTATGCTGTCCGCCAGATCGGGAAAGGCTTCCGCAAACGGACGGGCGTTTTGCAAAAGCTCGGCTGTCACTTCAGGGCTATCGGACACCTCATCCCACTCTTGACGGGTAAAGCCATGGCCCTCTTCAAAGCTTTTTAGACGCTTGGTAGCCATGATAGAGCTTCCTTTCTTTCGCATTGGCAGGTCTCATCGAAACAATCGACAAGGCCTCACGTCCAAGCCGTGAGAAGATAACGACAAGAACGAGGCGCCCATCAAGCTGACCAATAGCCATCAAACGAGGTTCTCGCGCCGGAAGGATCGTAGCGGCTTCAAAGAAGGCTACGTTCAAGGTCACAAAATCCAAGCCGTGCTTTGCAAGATTGGCGTTTCGTTTGGCATCATCCCATACGAGTTTCATATTATTTTGTATCTACAAAATAAGTTGATGTCAAATCCTTGTAATCCTCATATCGCTTATCACCGACAGTGCCGAATTTTGTACTTTATGTATTTCGCTTAAAATAATAGATTGGCGATATGACCAAAGCTGTCGAAACCCTTATACCGCGCCGCCTTGATTGGCCCGAAGCGGATCAGCTGGCGTTTTTGTCGGTCGCATCTGAAATTGAAGCCGCATGACGCGGATATCAAACGACCACGCAGGAAGATTTGAAATCCATTGATCAAGGGCTCGCGGATATGCGCGCTGGCCGCTTTGCTTCCGCCGCTCAGATTGAAGCGGTTCGTGCTAAATTCAGGACCGCATGAAGCTGGTCTACACGGATCACGCGTTCGCAGTGTTTTGCTTCATTTGTATCCTTATCGTCTTTATGATCAGGTTGAGGAAAGTCAGCTTGTCATTCTGACGATCCGCCATACCGCTCAACGCCCCTTTGCCGAAGACTTCTGATCGCATCCATCTCATACCAATAGCCTATTCTCTGCATAGCTCGTCTACGCCAAATAGTGTGGAAATTTTTTTCACGGAGCGCTAAAAGGCAATCATAGAAACAAGATTGCTGCATAAGGAACAACGCTCATGGCAAAGATTGAGATCACTGGCCCGATGGGTCCGCGGTATGATGAAATCCTCTCAAGCCCCGCCATGGCGTTTTTAAGCGAGCTGCACACGCGATTTAATGTCCAGCGTTTGGCGTTGCTTGGCGCGCGTGCCGAGCGGCAGAAGCGGTTTGATGCGGGCGAGTTGCCGGATTTTCTCGCCGAGACCAAAGCGATCCGCGAGGG
>CANCAR010000045.1 GCA_947374125.1 Hyphomicrobiales bacterium
GCTTGAGCCCAATCTGACGCATAAACGGGTGCCGTATAAACCCCGCCTGTCGTGGTGGGCTGAACGGCCGCCGTCGACCTGCTTGTGGTGCCATCGCCATAGGTGACGGTTGTCGTCTTCGTGATGTGATCGGCAGCCCAAGTAATGGCCGATATTGGTTGAACCGTGGTGACAGACCGTGTGACAGTGCCATCGCCATAGGTTAGGGCCGTCGTTTTTGTGATGTGATCAGTGGCCCAAGTAACGGCAGTGGTCGGCTGCACGGTTGCAACCGTTCGCGTGATGGCCCCGTCCCCATACGTAAGCGTCGTGGTTTTAGTGATATGATCTGCCGCCCATGTAACAGCGGAGGTCGGCTGGATGGTCGCCACCGTCTTCGTCACGGCGCCACTACAAGCGGTTACCGTCGTGGTCTTGGTTTTGTGGTCAGTACCCCAAGTCACAACCGATGTGGATTGCGCCGTACAGGCGGCTTTAACCACCGACGCTGCATCAGCCGCCCCGCTGAAGATCAGCAGGGCCAGAAAGCAGACTATGGAACTCAATCGACTCACAAAAAATTACCCAACTCACACTCAAGCAAAAAACACGATTACTACATCGCTTGTTTACAGCAAATTCAAGATGTTTCCAAATGCGGATGATTTTAAAGCCTTTGGTGGCCTTTTTGTCACGGCTGAGCCTGGACAGCCGACGATCCGCCACTCCCAATGGATCAGACAAGTTTAGAAGCTAAACACGAAAAAGCCCCGCGCAAACGGGGCTTCCATTCGTTTTCGAGTCTCACCCACTAAGAATAAATTGAACAATCCCCTCGTGACACACACCTCAATCAGATGACGCCCGTTACCAGCGCAACACCCACGAGCGCGATGGCTCCTCCGCCTATTTTCATCGTCATGTGAGAGGCTGCCTGCGAAAGGCGCATAATACCCATGCCCAGCGCTATACCGATGCCATGAAGCAATATGGTCGATACAACAAAGCCGGAAGCGAACAACACACCTGATGCATTTTCAGGCATCTCTGCGCCGTGAGCAAAACCGTGGAAAAGGGCAAAAGTAGCCGCCAGCGCCATCGCGATGGATACGGGTAACCGCACCGACACGGCGTTGATCGAACCTAGCACAAGCACGGAGACGCCAATACCCACTTCAGTAAGGGGCACATTAAATCCGGCCATACCGAGCACGCCGCCCATGACCATCATGGCGACGAAGCTAGCCGGGACGGACCATACGGCTCTTCCCCCGAGATTTACGGCGAGCAGACCGACGGAAACCATGGCTAAGATATGGTCAATACCTGTCAGCGGATGGCTAAACCCGTGAAGCGCATCATGCGCATCGCCTAAACCAACATGAGCGAAGGCAAGCTGAGGAGCCAATAAGGTTGAGGCAATAGCGAGCGTTAATGCACGTAACGATGTCATGACAATACCTCCGATTCCGATGATTGAGTATCAGAAGTCCTTTTGAAAGGGTCAAGCGGAGACTTTAGGCGCTCGCCACACGGGATTGCTGAAAGACTGAGCAATGGTAAGCTGTGTATGGCTGAATTTCAAAACGTACAACGCGATAGCCCGTAGCGAAATTTCTGCCACGGGCCGTCGCAACTTTCTGAGCTATATAGCTTATCCTAAACGAGCATACAGCGCACGCGGCAAGATTTTATCTATAATTAGCATCACAAGGAGAGACGCGCCAACCAATGGATAGAGAATACCAAGCCCCACTGCAATGAGCAGAATCCCGCGATTAATCCGAAGGTCCGATGGATAACGTGGTGCGCCAAGTGAACCTTTTGGCCGCCGCTTCCACCACATCACAATCGCTGCAACCGCCATCAAAACGATGGCGATACAAGCCGCTGCCATGATGAGCTTGTTGATCAAGCCGAACTCGCGGCCCATATGGACGCTGATGCCCCATTCGATGCCCTTTGCGCCTGCTCCGATGCTGGCAAAATCGCCGTCAAAAAGCGGCTTGCCTGTATATTGATCAAGGTGGATCACGCGCTCTTCGGTTGCCGTTCCGCCAAAGGCCGAAGCGGAATAGACGCCGTCCGCCCCACCGGGCAGATCAATGGTGTAGCCCTTCGCAATGCCACGCTCGTTAAAGATGGCAATCGCTTTGTCGATACCGATGGGCGCAGCGCCGTGGTTTTCTGAAACGGGCATGGGCTGATTGGATAGCGTCCAATTTGTCTCGGTTAACGCGTCTTTCATCGGCACAGTTGATTTAGGCACGTCATCCCAAAATTCGGGCGGATATCCCAAACCGTGATTATTGACGAAGTTATTGAAATTGTCGCCCCAAAAGCCCGACCATGGCATGCCTGTAAATGCGAGAAAGAAGATGAATATTCCCGCAAAAGCACCTGTCACAGCATGAAGGTCACGCCAGAACACGCGTTTCTTGGGGGTGCTGCGAACGGTCACCACGCCGCCCGTTTGTTTACGCGGCCACCAGAGATAAAATCCGGTGATCACAAGAATAATCGCCCAACCACCGACAATCTCGATGACCCGCTCAGGCGCGGTGCCAAAATATTTGAGGCTGTGGAGCTTTCGGACAATCCACATCACTTTGTCTTTATCGCCAATCGCTCCTAAAACATCGCCTGTATAGGGATTGACGTAAACCGAACGCGTTACCTTGTCCGATCCTTTGATACCGATTTCAACGGCATCGGTCGGCACCGCTGCGGGCACATAGCGCACAGCCGCGCCATCCAGAGCGATTTGCGCGCGGGCGATTAAATCGCTCGCGTTCAAGGGCGCTGTCGTTTGTGCAGCAACGACCATCAGCGGCTTATAGATGATGCGGTTCAGTTCATTCTGGAAGAGATAAAGTCCGCCTGTAACAGCTAGCAAGATCATAAATGGCAGGCTGAACAGCCCTGCATAAAAATGCCAGCGCCAAACCGCGCGATAGAGACCTGTTTCAACGGAGGCGTTTTCAGCCCCGTCCCGAATTGTTTCAATAGACATGGTAATATTCCTCGTCCAACCGACAGCCTTGCATACAAAGCAAAAGGCTCGGCGGTGGTTTGATGATAAGAATTGGATGAATGGATTAGCTTATCACCAGAGGAGGCGCGCGGGCTTGAGCGATAACGTAATAAGAGCGAGCATCGGCACGATAGGCTACTAACGGCCAAGTATCGACCCGCGCCAGATCGGGAGCCGCCCATAAACCATTGTTTTCAGGCGGCAGAAGGGCAAAGCTGCCAAGCGCAACTGTACATTGCGCACAATGTTCGCTGGACGCCCCTTGATGATCGGTTGAGCCTTGCGTGTTCCCCGCACTCTCCGAACATAAAATGGCATTGGCTACGGGATCAAGCGAGCGAGCTGCGGCAAGCGACACGGATATTGGCGCAACGCCTTGCGTCAGTAACACGCTATATATCAATAAGAGGCTAAACAGCCGCCGCATCATGATCCGTTATCCTTCAGCCGATAACTTAATACCATGCCAATTACGCGTCGTCGACGACCCCGTTAATATTAGAGGTCTTTTAAATTCATACGTATTATCAGCAAGCTAACAGATCAAGCAGCGCCGTTACAGGTTATGGTCCAACCAACGCAAAAAGCCCCGCATAAACGGGGCTTCAAACGTCGCACAACACTTAAAACTCAGATCAGCGGCTAATTAGCCCTGACGAGCCTTATAGCGTGGCTGGGTCTTGTTGATGATGTAAACGCGGCCTTTGCGGCGGACGAGTTGGTTGTCGCGGTGGCGGGTGCGCAGGCTTTTCAAGCTGTTGCGGATTTTCATAACCGTATCCTATCCAAATTTCTGTGCAAACAAACCTTCAAGGCTTGCAGCTTCGAGTCTTCCATACCCTAGAATTTAGGGCGTTACCAGCGCCAAATCCCAAAAATTCTATCACCAAATGGTGGGCGCGACAGGGATCGAACCTGTGACCACTACGATGTCAACGTAGTGCTCTACCGCTGAGCTACGCGCCCATAACAGGCAAGCCCGTTCCTAGGTGTGCAGGGCGTATAGCGTCAGAACCCTTTGCTTGCAAGCCATAAGCCAGAAATTTCTGTCCACTCAGGCTGCGATCAAGAGCTTTTGCACTTCATTGACGAGGTCTTTGAGATGAAACGGCTTGGAAAGAATTTTAGCATCGCGCGGCGCGTCTGAATCGGGATTGAGCGCCACAGCAGCAAAGCCGGTGATGAACATCACCTTAATTTCGGGATCAAGCTCGGTCGCGCGGCGGGCCAATTCGATACCGTCCATCTCCGGCATAACGATATCGGTTAGCAACAGCTCAAAAGGCTCCTCGCGCAGCCGATTATAGGCCGAAAGCCCGTTGTCGAACGAGGCCACCTGATATCCCGCCTGCTCTAGCGCCCGGACAAGAAAACGACGCATGTCGTTGTCGTCCTCCGCTAAAAGGATTCGCTTTGCAAGCTCGTTACCGATCATTCCCATTCACTCCTCAACACTCGCCCTTATGGGCCTGATTTGGTAAACAACCTGTGAAAACGCCGAATAAAATGAAACGGCATTTTAGTGTTTTCCCCTGTCTGGACGAATGTCCAAAATGCGCGCACATTCCATACCTACGATCAAGCCTGACGACAGACTACTCGAAGCTGGGCTTGCTGAATATTTTCATAGACCTTCAAGGTGTATGCCGCTGACATTAAGGATTCGGACCCGTAATGATCCTTGGGGAAATTCCAGTTTTTGATCCTCCTTACCGGCTTGAACACCCAGTTTCAGGGCCCGCGCCCGTTTTGTTCAACTCGCCGCACTCAGGTTCTTTTTACCCGCAGGCCTTTCTGAATGCGTCCCGTCTCGATCACCTCGCGCTCCGCCGCTCCGAGGATGTCGATGTCGATATTCTATTTGGCGGTGTTATTGAGCAAGGCGCTTCGCTGATGCGGGTTGAGTTTCCGCGTGCCTTTGTCGATGTCAATCGAGAGCCCTATGAACTTGATCCCAGAATGTTCAGCGAGCGGTTACCTCCTTTCGCCAATACGCGATCGCTCCGGGTTGCAAGCGGTTTGGGTACCATCCCGCGCACGGTCGGTGAGGGCCAGGATATTTATCGAATGCCGCTTTCGATGGATGAGGCGCTAGACCGGATCGAGACCCTCTATAAACCCTATCACCGCGCCTTGGACCGCGCTTTGCTTACCACGCAAAGGCGACATGGCTTGGCCGTTCTGGTCGATTGTCACTCCATGCCTTCCGCCGCCGTCACGCGCGCTGAACACATTCAATGTGATATCGTCATTGGTGACCGGTTTGGAACCAGCACCGATCCCGCAATAGCCGATTGCATCGAGACCAGCCTTCGCACCATGGGTTACCACGTTGCGCGAAACCGGCCCTATGCCGGCGGCTATATAACGGAGCATTATGGCAGCCCACATGCTGGCGTCCATGCGATCCAAATCGAGATCAATCGTGGACTATATCTCGATGAGCGAAGGCTCGCGCGCTTGCACGGTTTTGACGGTTTGCGAGAGGATCTGACCCGCATGGCCAGCGAACTCATCGCCTTTGTCGGGCAAGAGCTTCAACCCACCTATCTTGCTGCCGAATAGCTTGCTCCAAGCGCGGCGTCCCCGCCTCCGGAAAAAGGCCAAAAAAAAGGCCGCCCGGAAGGCGGCCCAAGTCTAGGGAGGAAACGCCCAAGAAGGGCTGCGGATATCACTGATCCAGCGATATCGCACTGCAACAAAATGCGCGTGCGACGCACAAAAAGCAAGTGATTTTTAAGCATATTTTGCAGGATGGCTATTCTAGCGCTCAAGTTAAATATTAATTCATCATATATTTCAGATAGTTAATCTATACACTCGTTGAATTGCATAGCTGCAATGCAAGCCATGCAAATAATGAATTTCGGCGAAATGTGACGTTAGCCGGTCGTGAATCAGTGTGGAATTGCAAATCGGTTCTTCCCGGTCTATCACCATTCAACATCCAATCCTTCGGAGAATCGCCATGTCTGCCGTCGACTTTGAAGCCTTCGTCGATGAGCTCGCAACCCTGTCGGGCGCGGCCATTTTACCGTTCTTCCGTTCATCACTGACAACCATCGACAAATCGAATGGCGGCGCGTTTGATCCAGTAACGGAGGCAGATCGCGCCAGCGAAGCGGTGATGCGCACCAAGATTAAAGCGACCTTCCCCGAGCATGGCATTATTGGCGAAGAGTTCGGATCAGAACGTCCGGACGCCGAATTTGTCTGGGTACTGGATCCGATCGACGGCACCAAGGCCTTTATTTCTGGCCTACCCTTGTGGGGCACGCTGATTGGGCTCACCCGCAACGGCAAACCCGCTTACGGCATGATGAACCAGCCTTACACCAAAGAACGCTTTTTTGGCGATGGCGGAGCGGCAAAGCTAAGAACCCCACAAGGCGAGCGGACGCTGAAAACCCGCTCCTGCGCCACCTTGGCCGAAGCTACCTTGTCGTGCACCTCCATCACAATGTTTGATGGAGACGATGTAAACGCCTTCCAACGGGTTGAGAAAGCCGCACGCTTGACGCGATTTGGCTATGATTGCTACGCCTTCTGCATGGTGGCCGCAGGTTTCATCGATATCGTCATTGAGTCAAACCTCAAGCCTTATGACGTCGTGGCCCTGATCCCGATCATCGAGGGGGCGGGCGGCATTGTTACCGACTGGAACGGCGATTCTGCCGCCAATGGCGGCTCAATCATCGCGGCAGGCGACAAGCGCGTCCATGCTCAAGCTTTGAAGCTGTTGAATCCAGGCACCTAGCCGATAAATCCATCAAAGGCCTGCCAAAAAGCGGCCCGGACGGGATCCATCTCAAGTAATATTTCATGCTCGGCACCGGGAACGGCAAGAAACCGTCCATTCGGCAGCCGTTCCGCAAAGGCTTGAGCAACAGGCGTCGAGGTGATGCGATCGGTTGGGCTGGCGGCGATCAGGATCGGTGTCACAATCGCTGCGGCAATTGATGGATTTTGCAGCTCAAACATTGCGCTAAAGCTCGTGGCCGTCCATCCAATCGTCGGGCTACCAATCGCAAGATCGGGAGCCGTTGCAAAAACTTTCCCCGCAATCGCGTGCCGTGACGCATCGCGGGTGAGCGGATTATCCGGAAACGGAAAGGTCGGCTCCGCCGTTCCACCCGGTACGTAGCGCGCTGAAAGCCCCATTTTCGTCAAGAAGCCCGCGGCTAAACCCGCCACCTTTGGTGCTTTAACCATCGAAAGACCAATCATCGGGGCCGAGAGCACACAGCGCTCGAAACCGCGGTCATTCTGCTGCAGTGCCCTTAGCAGCACTGCACCCCCCATCGAGTGCGCCAGCGCAATTCTCCCCTTCGCCCCAAGCGGAGCGACAACGTGAGTCAACACAGCGTCGAGATCGAAGAGATAATCGTCAAAGCGATGCACATGCCCCTTCGCCCGGTCGGGCAGCAGACGCGCCGAGCCCCCCTGCCCCCGCCAATCAAAGGATACAACCTGAAAACCCCGGCACAATAATTCGCCAATGGTTTCGGCATAGCGCTCAATAAATTCGGTACGGCCTTGCAGCACAAGCGCCACTTTGCCATTCTCACGCACGGCTGGGTTCCAATGCGCCGCGCGCAAAGCCACACCGTCCTGCGTCACGACGCGGCTCACAGTATGCCCGCCCGGCACCGGGTTGTCAGGGATCGAAACGAGATCCCCCCTCACGGCATTAAACTGCATTTCCCAAACCCCACCCCTTGAAGCACCACCAGACGCTCCCTACCTCAACGTTAGGCAGACCATTCCGGTTGCCTGTCGACGGTCCGGGCCCGAAGGGACGGACCAACGAGTTCATGTCGCTTCTTCTGGAGGATATGCATATGCGTCACTTTGATCTTTCCCCACTCTACCGGTCAACCGTTGGCTTCGACCGGGTCTTTTCCCTGTTGGATCAGGCCACCAGCCCTGATGGTATCACCTATCCGCCCTATAATATCGAGCGGACCGACGAGAACGCCTACCGTATCACCGTCGCCGTAGCTGGCTTTGCCGAGCCGGATTTGGCCATTGAGGTCAAGGAAACCACGCTTACCATTTCGGGCGAGAAGAAATCCTCATCCGAGGCCGCCAAAGCGGAACTCTTGCATCAGGGCATCGCAGCCCGCGCCTTTGTTCGGCGCTTTCAGCTTGCGGATCATGTCCAAGTGACCGGCGCAAGCCTTGAAAATGGCCTTTTGCACGTCGATTTGGTGCGCGAAGTTCCCGAGGCAAAGAAGCCAAGGATTATCCCTATTGCGGCCAATTCCCAAACCAAGGTGCTCGAGACCAACGCGGCGTAAAGCAACGCGTCCTTCGACTCGCCGCTTTGCGGCGGCTGAGGATGAGGTCTTCATGTATTCACCTCATCCTGAGCCGGGCCAAGGGCCCGTGTCGAAGGACGCTTCCTTTACCCCTTCGCCAAAGCAATCACCTGATCAATGTGCTCGGCTTTGGTTTCAAAATTCGTCACAAAGCGCCAAAAAACTTCGTTGCTGCCAATTTTCTGATCGGGCGACAGACTCACGCTCAATTCATACCAAGGTGCGGCGCGAACACCCGCATCGGCGAGGGATTTGGCGGTAGACTTTGGCAAGACGGCAAAAACCTCGTTGGCTTGCGTCGACCAAGGCGTACGAACACCCGGCAAAGTGCTCAATCCGTCAACCAAACGCTTCGCCATCGCATTGGCGTGCCTCGCATTATCAAGCCAATGATTGTTTCGCAGATAGGCCGACATTTGGGCACCCAACAACCTGCCCTTCGAGAGCGTGTGGCCGGAACGTTTGCGGCGGAAAGGGAAATGTTCGGCGCGAGCTGGATCAAAGAATACCACCGCTTCGCAGGCGAGACATCCGTTCTTTGTCGCTCCAAAACTTACAACATCAATACCCGCCTTCCAAGTCATCTCGGCCGGCGTGCAGCCGAGTGAAACGAGCGCATTGGCAAACCTCGCCCCGTCGAGATGCAAACCCAGATCATGTTTACGGGCGACTTCGGCAATCCGCGCAATCTCTTCCAAGGAGTAAAGCGTTCCGGATTCCGTCACCTGCGAAATAGAGATCGCTGCGGGTTGAACGGCCTTCACGACGCCTTTCGGATACCGCGCAATCGCCGTTTCAAGCCGCTCCGCAGTAAATTTACCATTGAGACCAGGCAGTCCAATCAGCTTGGCCCCATCAGTGAACATTTCTGGCGCGCCGCATTCGTCATCCGCTACATGGCTTTCCTCATGGCAGAAAATCGCACCCCAAGGTGGAGACAGCGCAGCCAGCGCCAAGGCATTGGCCCCCGTACCGGTTGCCACCAGAAACACCTTCACCTCATGCTCGAAAACTTCCGCCAGCATCTCCTCCGCCTCGGCAGTATGATGGTCAGAACCATAGGCCGCCTCGGCACCATGATTGGCGGCTATCAGCGCCTCAAGCACCTGCTGCGAGGCTCCCATCACATTGTCACTGGCTAGATTAATCATTCCATGTACTCTCCGATTCAGACGCCCACACTGCACGTTAAAGAGGCACTTGAAAAGGGTGTGACAAAACGCCAAAGATTCCCGCCGCGGGCCTCTTGTGCAGCCCATAAAAACATGTAATTGTCGCACTTAAATAGGACAGTCTTGCTGTCCCATTTTAGGGATCAGGCACTGGCAGCGCCAGTCAGGTTTGGAAGTCCGAAGGTTTGGAAGTCCGAAGGTTTGGAAGTCTCATGCGGTTGAACGGCAACTCAGTATCGTCGACGACGCAAAAGCGCACCACCCTTGGCGGCGTTAAACGTGCCGCCCGCAAAGCGTGGGCCACTAAATTGGTATAGGGCGCTTATCGGCTTCTAGCCGAATGTGCCCGCAAGGAGCGGGCGCAAGACGAGGCGCGACCCACCTCCTCAGAGTAGATAGCCTCGGACATAGCGGACCTGCCGATAATCGGCATTTCCGCATCGACACGGGGGAGAGAGCTATGAGCACATCAACGAGCGGCATTTCGACGTCTGTACCGATGGTTGCCCCTTCGAAAGCGGATGTGCTGCGCAATGCAGGCCTACCCGATGCTACAGGCCTCTACGACCCCTCGATGGAAAAAGACTCCTGCGGTGTTGGATTTGTCGCCGACATGAAGCGCGGCAAGTCGCATTCCGTCGTCGAGATGGGCCTGCAAATTCTCCTGAACCTCGATCATCGCGGCGCAGTGGGTGCAGACCCGAAGGCGGGTGATGGTTGCGGCATGCTGGTGCAAATTCCGCATATTTTCTTATCGGAAGAATGCGCCAAGCTCGGCTTTACCCTGCCTGCTCCCGAACACTACGCCGTTG
This sequence comes from Hyphomicrobiales bacterium, assembly GCA_947374125.1. Taxonomy (GTDB): domain Bacteria; phylum Pseudomonadota; class Alphaproteobacteria; order Rhizobiales; family Beijerinckiaceae; genus CAIUPE01. The sequence goes on from CANCAR010000045.1 coordinate 10,319, forward strand.
GTCACGTCTTTTTGCCGCGCGATGCCGAAGGTCGCAAACTCTGCGAAGCCATTATTGAGCGCGTTGTGGCCGAGGAAGGTCAGACTTTCTTGGGCTGGCGCGATGTGCCGGTGGATAGCTCCTGCTTGGGCGAGAGCGTTAAGCCCACCGAGCCAACACATCGCCAAATCTTCATTGGCCGCAGTGCGACAATCACCGACACCGATGCGTTTGAGCGTCGCCTCTTCATTCTCCGTAAGGTGATATCGAACACGATCTATAACCTTGGTAATCCAGCAACGAAGGGCTTTTACCCTGTCTCGCTCTCGGCCCGCACGCTTGTCTATAAGGGAATGTTGCTCGCTACCCAGTTGGGCGATTACTTTCCTGACCTGCGCGACCCTCGTCTGGAATCAGCAGTCGCCCTTGTGCATCAGCGCTTCTCGACCAACACTTTCCCAACCTGGTCGTTGGCCCATCCCTATCGGATGGTCGCCCATAACGGCGAGATCAACACGCTGCGCGGCAATGTGAACTGGATGGCAGCGCGTCAGGCGTCTGTCGATTCAGAGCTCTTTGGCACCGAAATTTCCAAGCTCTGGCCGATCTCTTATGAAGGCCAGTCGGATACGGCGTGCTTCGACAATGCGCTCGAATTCTTGGTGCAGGGTGGTTATTCCCTCGCCCACGCCATGATGATGCTCATCCCAGAAGCATGGTCCGGCAACCCGCTCATGAACGAGCAGCGTCGTGCGTTTTATGAATATCACGCTGCCCTTATGGAGCCGTGGGACGGCCCTGCAGCTGTCGCCTTCACCGATGGCCGCCAGATTGGAGCGACGCTTGACCGCAACGGTCTGCGTCCCGCCCGTTATTACGTGACCGACGAAGGTCTTGTGGTGATGGCATCCGAAATGGGCGTTCTGCCGGTACCGGAAGAATCTATTGTTACAAAATGGCGTCTCCAGCCTGGCAAGATGTTGCTGGTTGATCTGGAAGAAGGCCGCATTGTCTCTGATGAAGAGATCAAGGAAACTCTTTCAACATCGAGCCCCTACGCGACTTGGTTAAAGAACACCCAGATCGTACTCGAAGATTTACGTCCTGTTGAACCCCGCGCGCCCCGCACCGATGTATCGCTGCTCGATCGCCAGCAGACCTTCGGCTACACTCGCGAAGACCTCGATATCCTGCTGGAGCCAATGGCCACGACTGGCCAAGAGGCCGTCGGTTCAATGGGAACGGACACGCCGATCTCCGCCATGTCGGACAAGTCGAAGCTGCTCTACACCTATTTCAAGCAGAACTTCGCGCAAGTCACCAACCCGCCGATTGATCCGATCCGGGAAGAGCTTGTCATGAGTCTGGTGTCGTTCATCGGCCCACGCCCTAACATCTTTGATCTCGAAGGCAATTCACGCCGCAAGCGGCTTGAAGTGCGTCAACCTATCCTTACCAATGGCGATCTCGAAAAGATCCGCTCCATCGGCCATTTCGAAGACAGCTTCGACACCAAAACGCTCGACATCACCTACCCAACCGAGCAAGGCGCGGACGGCATGCACGAAGCGTTGGAGCGCCTTTGCGAACGCGCGGAAGCCGCTGTTAAAGGCCGCTACAACATCATCGTATTGTCGGACCGCATGGTTGGCCCGGACCGGATCCCAATGCCTGCATTGCTCGCAACCGCTGCCGTGCATCATCATCTGATCCGCAAGGGCCTGCGAACGTCCGTCGGCCTCGTGGTGGAAACTGGTGAAGCGCGCGAAGTGCATCATTTCGCTTGCCTTGCGGGCTATGGCGCCGAAGCCATCAACCCATGGCTCGCCTTTGAAACCCTCGGCGATATGGCGAAGGGCTTGCAAGATGATGTGTCAGCCTATGAAGTTGAAAAGCGCTTCATCAAGTCAGTCGGCAAGGGTATTTTGAAGGTTATGTCCAAGATGGGCATCTCGACCTATCAATCCTATTGCGGCGCCCAGATTTTCGATGCGATTGGTTTGGGTGATGGTTTCGTTGAAAAATATTTCTCTGGCACCCACTCGCGTATAGGCGGCGTAGGCCTTGCAGAAGTTGCTGCCGAAACGGTTAGTCGTCATTCAGATGCATTCGGCAACGCGCCTGTCTTGCGTAATTCTCTCGAAATTGGTGGCGAATACGCCTTCCGTCTGCGAGGCGAAGCGCATGCTTGGTCGCCGCAATCGGTCTCGCTGTTGCAACACGCGGTGCGTGGCAATGCGCAAGATAAATACCGCGAATACGCGAAGCTTTTGAACGAGCAAGCCGAGCGGCTCCTCACCATTCGCGGCCTCTTCCACATCAAAAGCGCCGAAGACGATGGCCGCAAAGCCGTGCCGCTTGATGAAGTGGAGAGTGCAACGTCGATCGTTAAGCGCTTCGCAACGGGCGCGATGTCCTACGGGTCAATTTCGCGCGAAGCCCATACAACGCTTGCGATTGCGATGAACCGCATTGGCGGCAAGTCCAACACGGGCGAAGGAGGCGAGGAGTCGGATCGCTATAAGCCAATGGCGAATGGCGATTCCATGCGTTCGGCGATCAAGCAAGTCGCCTCCGGTCGCTTTGGCGTGACGACGGAATATCTCGTTAATTCGGATATGATGCAGATTAAAATGGCACAGGGTGCGAAGCCTGGCGAAGGCGGCCAGTTGCCTGGTCACAAGGTCGACGCGGTGATCGCGAAAGTGCGCCACTCGACCCAAGGCGTTGGCTTGATTTCACCACCTCCGCACCACGACATCTATTCCATCGAAGATTTAGCCCAGCTGATTTACGACCTTAAAAACGTCAACCCATCGGCGCAGGTTTCAGTGAAGCTTGTCTCGGAAATCGGCGTCGGCACGGTTGCGGCGGGTGTCTCGAAGGCGCGTGCCGATCACGTCACCATTTCCGGCTTTGAAGGTGGCACGGGGGCGTCTCCGCTCACCTCGATCAAGCACACCGGTAGCCCTTGGGAAATCGGACTTGCTGAAACGCATCAGACATTGGTGAAGAACCACCTGCGCTCGCGGATCGCGGTGCAGGTCGATGGTGGTATTCGCACAGGCCGAGACGTGATCGTTGGCGCGTTGCTGGGTGCAGATGAGTTCGGCTTCGCAACAGCTCCATTGATTGCGGCTGGCTGCATCATGATGCGCAAGTGCCATCTCAACACTTGCCCCGTTGGCGTAGCCACCCAAGATCCTGTTTTGCGTAAGCGCTTTGTGGGACTGCCCGAGCATGTCATCAATTTCTTCTTCTTCGTCGCCGAAGAAGTCCGCGAAGAAATGGCACGTCTTGGCTATCGCACGTTCAGCGAAATGGTTGGCCAAATGCAGATGCTGGATCGCGATCCGGCGATTACGCATTGGAAGGCGAAGGGGCTTGATTTCTCGAAGCTGTTCTCCAAGCCAGAGGCTGAAAAGCCAACCGACATCCACCACTCGATGATGCAAGATCATCACCTTGAATCGGTTCTCGACCGTACCCTGATTGAAAAATCAGCAGCAGCGCTCGAACACCGCACACCGGTAAAGATCGAAACACGCATCAAGAGCCTGAACCGCACCGCAGGCGCGATGCTTTCGGGTGAAGTCGCCAAGCGTTATGGCAATAAGGGCCTGCCGGACGACACGATCCATGTGTCGCTGAAAGGCACCGCTGGCCAAAGCTTCGGCGCATGGGTCGCGCGCGGCGTGACGCTGGAGCTTGAAGGCGAAGCAAATGATTATGTCGGCAAGGGTCTATCCGGCGGCAAACTGATCATTTATCCGCCGAAAGAAGCCACCCAAATCGTGCCGCATGAATCGATCATTGTCGGCAACACGGTGCTTTACGGTGCCATTGCGGGCGAATGCTATTTCCGTGGCGTCGCGGGCGAGCGATTTGCAGTTCGTAACTCGGGCGCGATTGCGGTAGTCGAAGGCACCGGCGATCACGGCTGCGAATATATGACGGGCGGCATCGTCGTGGTGCTTGGCAAGACGGGTCGTAATTTCGCCGCGGGTATGTCGGGCGGCATCGCCTATGTGCTTGATGAAGAAGGCAATTTCGCCGAACGCTGCAACATGTCGATGGTCGAGCTTGAGCCGGTAGCCGAGGAAGAGGAACTGAACCAGCGCCTCAACCATTCCTCTGGCGACCTCGAAGGCCATGGCCGCGTCGACGTGATGGGCGACATGACCCGCCACGATGCCGAGCGTCTCCATATGCTGATCAAAAACCACGCGCGTCATACGGGCTCGACCCGCGCACGCGACATCCTCGATCATTGGGACGACTACAAAGGCAAATTCCGCAAAGTGATGCCGGTCGAATATCGCCGGGCGCTCAAGGAATTGATGGCCGAGAATGAGAACCAACCTTTAGCGGTTGCAGGGGAGTGAAATGCGCATCTACGGCGATATCGGTTCCGGCAACTGCCTGAAGGTGAAATACACGGCGGATGTTTTGGGCCTCGCTTATGAGTGGGTGCCCATCGACATCATGCGCGGCGAAAGCCGGACGCCGGAGTTTTTGGCCCGGAATATAACGGGGCAAGTGCCGGTGATCGAATTGGCGGATGGGCGTTGTCTCAGCCAATCCAATGCGATTATCCGCTTTTTGGCAAGTGGGTCTCGCCTCTTGCCGGACGACCCGTTTATGAAGGCCAAAATCGATGAGTGGCTGTTTTGGGAGCAGAATGCCCACGAGTTTTTCGTCGCCGGTGCGCGGTTTCAAGTTGTCTATCTGGGACGCTCGGTTGATCAGGTTGATCGCTTGCGGATTGATCGCGGCAACGAGGCGCTGGATGTGATGGAAAAAGTGTTGGCTTCGACGGATTACTTTGTCGAGAAGACCCTGACCATCGCCGATATCGCGCTGTTACCTTATACGCGAATGGCAGGAGATGGCGGGTTTGATCTTTCGATTAGACCCAATTTGTCAGCGTGG
>CANCAR010000046.1 GCA_947374125.1 Hyphomicrobiales bacterium
CCTCAGCCATGAAGTCGCCAAACTCGGCATTCGACTTTTTAAACCCGATCGTGTTCGCGTTGGCGAGATTGTTTGAGACCGCGCTTAATTCTTTGGAAGCGGCATTTAAGCCGGTCAACGATGTTCTTAACATGGGTCTGCGGGCTCCAAGCGATGAATGTCATCGGTCGCATGCGGATGAGCGACCAGAAATGGTTGGACCAAAATTAGCAAGTCCTGTGCCAGCCGATCATTGCGACGGAAGGCGATTGCAGGACGATGAACTTGTCAGTAGAGTTGGGGGGATAAAGAGTGGGTCCCAGTTCTGTCAGCGTTTCATGCTAAGTCCAAAATTACTTGCAGGTTTTAAGGCTAAGTCTCGCGCGGTGACGGTGGTTCCGCGCCCTCTGGCCGATATTCGTTCCCAGCTGATCGCGCTGATCGACGATTATTGGCGGTATTTCTGTAATCCTGCCGATTTTTCCTATACCGAGAAGCGCATCGATCCGGAGACGGGAAAACTGACGGAGCTTTTCGTTCCGGGGCGCTGGCGAGATCAGCACCACATGATCCAGGTGCAGGACGGCCAGGTCATCGTTTCGATCGAATGGGAAGGCCGCTTAATGCCGCTGACCAAAAAGGGCGATCAGGAATTGGTGCTGGGGGTCGCTACCCGTGATCTCATTGAGCAGGTGCTTGCCGAGATCAAGCATTCGGTCAAGATTGGCCAGATGGATGCTTGGCTTGTACAATCTGGCCTCGATGGTCTTAGTCCTCCGACATCCAATGCCTAAGTTGGCCGATGGCGGCTTTCTTGATCTGTGAGACGCGACCGACCGAAACCGATAGGATTTCGGCGATTTCTTCAAGGTTGAGTTCTTCAACATAATAGAGCTGCAATACGAGGGCGTCGCGTTCCGCTAGCTTTGACAGATTGGCGACCAAACGCTGACGTAACTCCATGGTGAGGAGCGCATTTTCTGGCGTGGGGCTTTCGTCGGCAAACCAGATCGAGTGATCATCATAAATTTCGTCGAGCGATTTATCCGCAACGCGGTTGATCTGGTCGTTCCACCCTTGTAATTCGGGCACGCCGATCCCGAGTTTCGCAGCTATGAGAGAAAGATCGTCGGTATTGCCGCCGTCGGCCGCGACCGCTTTTCTAGCCGTAGCAATTTGCGTCCGGCGGGAGACGGCAGTTCGGGTTAAGGTCAAATTGTTGCGGACATGGTCGACGAGCGCGCCGCGAACGCGAATCGAGGCGTATGAGCCGAAGGTGGCCTCGCCCGTATCCTGATAGCGTTGGGCAGCCTCGATCAATGCTGTCATGCCAATCTGGATCATGTCGTCAATATCCAGCAGGTCACGTACCCGGCCATGAATCTGCCAAGCGATCTTACGCGCCAACGGAATATGGGTCCGTACCAGCGTATTGATCGCTTCGGCTGTATTCACTGCAGCTGGATAGGACCTAGGCACCATGGGTTAGGCTCCCGCTGCCGCCCGGACGTAATCCACCCGAGGGCGGAAAAATCCGAGTGCGCCTTCATCGACCATGGGCGGTTCCGTTGAGCGAATGCGCTCTGCGATCTGTACAATGGCCCGGGCCGATGGCGAATCCGGGAAACTAGCAACCACCGGTTCGCATTTTCCAACCGCCCGCACCAATTTGTCATCGTCAGGAACGGTTCCAAGATGGTTGAGCGATACTTTCAAGAATTTGTCGGTTATCGCCCGAAACCGCGAGAAAATCTGCTCGCCATGCGCCGTGCTGGGCGCCCGGTTGATGATGATGTCAAAGCGCTCGCGCCCGGTTTCTTGGTGTAGCACTTTGATCGACGCATAGGCATCGACAAAGGCCGTTGGTTCACCAATGACGACCACGATCACGCGGTCGCAAGCCGCGACAAAATCGATGACGTTGGATTCAACCCCCGCCGCCGTGTCGACAATCAAATGATCGAAATCACCTGATAATTCACCAAAGCTGCGGATGATCTTTTGCCGCGTTTCATCGGATAATCCCATGACTTCGGCAAGGCCGCTGCCGCCCGCGATCATTTTCACACCATGGGGCGACTGCACGATGGTTTCTGCCATTGTGCACGTGCCTGTCAGCGTGTCGGCGATCGTCCGGTTGGGGCGACATCCGAGTACAAGATGGGCGTTGGCCAGCGCAAGATCGGCATCAAAAATACCGACGCGTTGGCCCGCGCGGTGAAGGGCGAGAGCGAGGTTCACGGACAGGTTGGTTTTGCCAACGCCGCCTTTCCCGCTCGTGATTGCCGTGGCTTGTGGACGCTTCATGATAGGATCCGTCAGTTGAGCTGATCGGCATCGCTGCCGACGAGACTTGCGTGGATGACGCTTTCGAGCATTTCCGAATCAGGCTCCATGAGACCCTTTATCAGGTGAGAGGTCGAAGCAAGATAGGCAATTCCTGGGCCACGAAGACTGAGAAGGCTGAACGTCGACAGCGAGAGCGGCGCTTCATCCAGTTTTGTTAAGGCCAAAGCGTCAAGATTGGGGTAGCGCGTGAGGATGCGATCAATTGCATCCGTCGACAGATTGGATGCAATGGCACCGACGCTGATCATCTGGGACATTTCATCGCGGCTGCGTTCCAAAATATCGAGCACGACGCTGTTTTCGTGCGGCTGGCTCGGCATATCAATGAAGAGCGAAAGGCGTTGACCGGAATTCTTGATCAGTTTGGTCAAGTCGGACGGATGCTCGACATCAATCACTGGTACATCCAAAATGCGGCCATAGGCGCGAAGCTGCTCGGCGGCACCGAAGCGGGAGGCATCGGCGTTTACAAAGCTGAGTTTTTCGTCGGGGGCTGCCATGCGGGCACGAGCGGCCAATTGGGCGAGCAGCGTCGTTTTACCCGAACCACTTGGGCCGAGCGTCAGAACGACACGAGGACCACCTGTTAATTGCGGCGAAGCCTTGTGAATCATGCGATCCGCCAAGAATTTAGCAAATCGACGGTCGGGATCGACCGAACCTAGCGCACCCGATTGCGCCAAAAACACCGAAATCAAAGCCGGCGAAGCGCCCGCCGTTTTGAGACCGCTCAACATCATTTCAGAGCCGAGCATGGCGCGGATTTCGCGGACGGAATTTTCAATGGCATCGAGACGCGAGGTCTGGAGTTGCTCGGATTTGATCTTTTCGACGTCAACCTTGACGGCAACAGGCTCGGGCGGCGCGGCGCGGAATTGGAATGGCGAGGGTTTCAACAAATCGGCGGCGCGGCCGCTTTCGGCGAGGACTTGCTGGAATGTTTTTGCGCTTTGGGCGGGTGCTTTTGACGCCTCACTGCGCTCGACGATTTCGGTTTCTTCCTCGTCGTCTTCCATGTCCATATTAAAATTTTGACGTGAACCGAGGGAATGGAACATCGAACGCTTCGGCTCGTGGCCTGCGATGATTTCGACGCCGCCAGGTACTTTGCGGGTTGAGAGGATGACAGCGTCTTCGCCGCATTCTTTCATGACTTTCGTCATGGCTTCACGGCTGTCTTCAGCGACGATTTTGGTGCGTTGCATCATGACCTAGTTCTCCTCAGGAAGCGCCGCCGATAACGGCGATCACAGTTACACGTTTGGTTTCAGGAAGTTCCTTGAACGACAAGACAAGACCATCGGGGGCCGCCTGCCGGACAAGGGCTGCAAGTTCGCGCCGCAAGATCGGCGTTGTGACGACGACGAGCGTTTTGCCATTTTTGGCGAGCGCGTTGCTTTGTTCTTCAAAAGCTTGGATCAGCTTACGGGCGAGGCCGGGTTCGATGGCGTTGCCGTTTTGGCCGTTCTGGCGGGCGTTTTGGATCATCAACTGCTCAAGGCCAGCATCAATCGTGACGATTGGAAGCTCTTCCTTGGGTGACGAGATGCGTTGGATCAGGATCGGACCAAGCGCGATACGGGCGGCTTCAATCAAATCATCGGTCTCGCGGCCCTTCGAGCTCGAGAGCGCCTCAAGGATACGCTTCATGTCGGAGACAGGGATCTGTTCGGCAACGAGCGCCTTGAGAACCTGCGTTAGCTGCGGCAGCGAAACCAGTTTTGGAACAACACCTTGCACGAGGTGCGGCGATGACTTTGCAAAATGATCGATGATTTCTTGCACATCGTCCTGACCCAAAAGATCGGCGGCGCGCTGGATGAGAAGCTGATGGAGGTGGGTCGCAATCACGGTACCCGCATCGACCACGGTGTATTGGGCTGCGAGCGCGCGCTGTTTGTCGGATGGATCGATCCACACAGCATCGAGACCGAAGGTTGGATCCTTCACGGTTTGACCCGGAAGCGTAATCGTGGTCGCACCGCTTTGGATCGCGAGTAGCTTTCCGTTGATGACCTGATCTTCGGCGACAATGACGCCTGCAATCGTGATCCGGTAAGCGGATGGCATTAAGGTCAGGTCGTCGCGGATGCGAACTTGGGGCACGATGAAGCCGAGATCGCGGGAAACCTGCTTACGAATGCTGGTGATACGCGACACAAGCGCACCGCGTGTTGGATCTTCAATGAGCGGGATCAGGCCATAGCCAACTTCAACCAACAGTGCCGTTGTGTTGGCGACATCCTTGATTGAAACCTGCTCGGAATTTCCTTCCTCGGACTGCTGGTTGGAACCTTGCGGGGCACCCTGCATCATGGGTTGCTGGGTTTCCTCTTCCTTTTTGTTGTTCGGTACATTGCCGAAATAGGCGATGGCACCCGCACCTGCTGCAGCACCGAGGAACAGCAGATTGGGCATGCCGGGCAAAATACCGATCAAAGCAAGAATGCCGGTGACCGGCCACCAAGCGCGCTTCAGACCAACCTGCTTCATCAGCGTTTCGGTTAGGTCTGCACCGCTGTTTTCGCGGGTGACGATGATGGCGGTTGCAATCGAGAGCAGCAGCGAAGGGATCTGTGCGACCAGACCGTCACCGATGGTCAGCGTGATATAGGTCGATGCGGCCTGACCGATGGGCAGACCATGCTGTGCCATACCAATGATCAAGCCACCCAAAATGTTGACGGCGAGAATGATGACACCTGCGACGGCATCGCCCTTAACGAATTTTGTGGCACCGTCCATGGATCCGTAGAAATCGGACTCGCGACCGACTTCCTCGCGGCGCTTTTTCGCCTGATCGGGTGTCAAAAGTCCGGCGTTTAAATCCGCGTCAATGGCCATTTGCTTGCCGGGCATCGCGTCCAAGGTGAAGCGGGCGCTGACTTCCGAGACGCGGCCGGTACCTTTCACGATCACGACAAGGTTAATGACCATCAAAATCAAGAAGACGAGAATACCAACCACGAAATTACCGCCAATGACGAATTCGCCAAAAGCTTCAATGACTTGCCCTGCCGCATGGGTGCCCTCATGGCCGTGCACCAACACCACACGGGCCGAGGCCACGTTCAGGGTGAGGCGAAGGATGGTGGCGAACAACAAAATCGTCGGGAATGCCGAAAAATCCAACGGTCTGAACATGTTAACGCTGACCATCAGAATGGAAAGCGAGATCACGATGTTGGCGGTGAAGAACAAGTCGAGCAAAATCGGCGGGATGGGAACGACCATCATGACGATGAAGGCGACCAGCGCAAACGGAAGCATCAACGCCTGGGTAAGGCGTCCAACACTCGACTGTTGATTTATCGACAGCGCTTCAGTCACTTCATCGGTCCTTTATGTCAGATTTCCGTCGGTTTCCCGCCAGAGCGCCGCACATTCCCCTGTTTTCGACGGGGGCTGTGCTGCCGCCCAATCGGTAAAGCAAGGGGTGTGCCAGATCGGGGCAAAATAATATTGTCGAACTGGCACCGAAATTGCTGATCTGGGTTCAACCAATCTGGTGCGAGTGCTGCAGTCTTTGCGGTCTCCCAAATGACGGAAAGGGCTAAGGCCTTGATAAATCGACGATTAAAGGTTCGATCACTGGCGGCTTTTGTGTCGCTTACGCTTGCCGGCCCACTGCTTGCGGGCTCAGCGAATGCTGTTGAAAGCGCGCCGATGGCAACGGCATCTGGGGGCTCGGCGGGGGCTATTCGTGGAATTGGCTATGCCGCCATCTCGATCCAGCCGGGCCGTTCAAAGGTTCAGAAACAACTTATGGCCATTCGGGCGTCCCGCCTTGCCGCGATGCGTGAGCTGGCAGAGAAGATCTACGGACTGGATATAAATTCCTATTCGTCGCTTTCTGAGGGCATCATGCAAGCCGATACGCTGCGTGGAAATGTAAGCGGTCTTGTTCGCTACGCGCGGACCATCAGTATCGGGCCGATCAAGACCGATATTTATGAGACCATCTTGGAAATCGACGCAGCGGATGCGGCCTCGATGGCATCCGAGCGGGCACCTGCGACAAGGTAATCAGAATCATGCGTTTCGGCCTTTATCTCACCCTTGGCATAGCGCTTTTGGCGTCGATCGGTTCGGCCGATGCAGGAACGCGGCTTATTCATGCCGTGGGCCGCGCGGCGATTGCGAGCAAGGACATCACAGCGGCACGTAAATCTGCTTTGGCTGAAGCGCTTTATGATGCCGCCGGTCAGGTGCGCATGGTGGTGCGGGGTTCGTCCTTCCTTTCCCAAGCCGGTACCATCCACGAAGAAAGTGGGATTGCCGTTTCGGGTCTCCTTAAAGGCTATCAAATCGTTGAGGAACACCGCGAGGGCGACCATTATGTTGTGACCATTGACGCGCTCGCCGAAACGAACGACGGCGAATGCGGATCGAACAAAAAGTCCGACATTATCATTGGCGGCATTGATGTGCGCGTTGCGCCCGGCCTCAAGGGCGATATCGAACGTCAAGCCCGCGAAGGAATTGAGGCGCTGATCAGTGTGGTTAAAGACCAGCCTGCACTGCATGTGATTGATGACCGCCGCTTTCATCCTGTCGCGCAGAAATCATCCAGTGTTGGTCAGAATATGGCCTATCTCGCAGCCGTTTCTGGCCATGTAAACAGTCCGGGCGGGTATACGCTTGGCGGAAAAATCCTGCTCGAGCGCGTAAAATCCGACACGTTTTTACTGGCGGACGCTATGATTGAGGTAACCGCAGAGTTGCAGCTGGTCGATAATGTTTCGGGCGCGGTGAAAGCCCGTGTCTCGGAACATGTGAGATTGCCGCTTGATAAACATCTATGGGGTACTGACGTCGCTTTGCCGCAGGAGGATACATCCGCGCTCGATGCCTTGTGGCATACGATAGCCAGCGATATTGCCGAGCATGTGGGCTGCGAATCGCTTCGTGCCGTCATTACGGCGGTGAGTGGGAATCGCGCCACGATATCAGCCGGTGCGGTTAATGGCGTGAAGGCGGGCGACTTCTTCCTTGTCGAATTACCGTCGCAGGATCGTAATTCCTGGCAGTTGATCAGGGTAGAATCGGCGGGTTCGTCCCAATCGGTTGCCCGCCTCATGAAGCCAACGCCGTCGATTGCTCCCAATTCCGTCGCCGTTTTATTGCAATGAGGGGATCGATCATGAAAATCACGCGCTTTATCCCGCTTATTGCTTTTTTAAGCCTAGGCGCAGCGCTTCCGGCCTTTGCCGCCGATGGCGTTTGGGGTGCCGAAAATATTCGGCAGGCGGTTCGCGACTATATGGCGGGTTCAGGTAAGCCGCTGGCTGATACTGCCGCTATCGGACCCTTAGATGAACGGATGCAAATCCCACCCTGCGCTACCGTTCCAACGATTGCACCGCGGAGCGCCTATAGCTCCAGTCTTGTGGTGCAGTGTGCGGGTCCGCAGGTTTGGACCTTCAATGTGCGGGTAGACGCTCAAAGCGCGGCCCCTGTTGCGGCATCTGGCAAAGCGCTAGCCAACGGTCCGGTTCAACGCTGGCATGTGGTTGTTCCACGCGCCTCTTTGCCGGTGGGGACCATCTTAACCGCGGCAATGATCGAAGAGCGGGAGACCGATATTGCGCCCGGTGGTGCCTTTTTAAAAAGTCTGGATGAAGCGGTTGGTCTGCGGCTGACGGCGGCGCTCGGACCCGGCATCGCGATTACCACCCGCAATGTCGCGCGCGCGCCGACCATCATGAAAGGTGAGACCGTGACGCTGACGGCGGAAGGAGAGGGCTTTGTCATTGCAACGCCCGGCCGCGCTGAAGAAGACGGCTATGAGGGTGATCTTGTGGCGGTGAAGAATATTAAGAGCGGAATCGTCCTATCAGGCCGTGTGGCCCAAGGTGGCGTTGTTCTGGTTCGCTAGCGTTTAATTTGGAGTTTTTTCCATGTCCGAGATTGCTTTTATTGATGCCATTGGCCGTACGGCTGATATTCTGGCCGCTATCGAGACGTCCATCATCGACGAGGATCGTGCGATGATAGAAACCTTGACCTTCGATCTGCATGCCGTGCTGTCGGGGATCAATGGCTGCATACCGAATTCTGAGGAAGAGCGTGCAAGGGCCGAAAAAATCTTTGAGATGACGCTTCGGCTTGAGAAAGTGCTTGCTGATCGCATGGCTTCCAATGATAGTGTCGGCGTTCGGCGTAAGCCTAAACACAAGCCGGGGCGTGTTAGTTATACCCAATGACTTTTGTAGACGCGTTGATCCTCTGTATCGTTGTAGTGCTGCTTGGCAGCGGGCCCGTCGTGGCGGCGCTGGTGTATTTCAATCGTAAAAATGCCAAAGCGCAAGCGGAGCTTGGGAAGCGGCTCGATGGCGTATCAGAACGCCTTGGAGCGTTGGATTCGGCGATTGTTCGCTCAAGCATCGCGTTAGAGGGCTCGTTTAACGAAACCATTCGGAAGGTGCAGGCCGAAATCAAATCACTCGAAATCGTTTTCCGAGGATCTGCGCAAACGACGCGGGAGAATCCTGAATCGGTTGATTCCGCTATTCGATTGGCGCGCGAAGGGGTTTCAAGCGATTTGATAGTGGCAAAGACCGGCCTCCCCGTACATGCGGTCGAATCGATCATTTCGCTGCACGGTCGCCGCTAGGCTTTTATCTTCGTTTGTTAGCAAGCCTTAAGATTGCGCCTGTGGTCCGTTCCAGCGCAGATACGTCTGACGGCTTGCCTACCGCAACACGGCCGCGCGGCATGAACCCGTCCTTACCCGCTGTATCTCGGAGCATATAAGAGCCGCCACTGATTAAAATCAGACAGGTCGAGAAATAGACAACGCCAAATGCAAATACGCTTGAAACGTATGCGATTCTATAGAGGAACAAGGTTGCTCCCATCATTTGCCAGAGGCGAAAATAGCCATAGGCTATGGCAGGAAATGGCCACCAATAGGCTGGAATTTGCTCAGGGATCAGCAGCATCGCATCGCCGGGCCTCATTAAGGCGTAATAGGGCTTCCAAGGTCCGTCCGATTCATACACCACGTCGTCAGGCAGGGGATGGGCATCAAGTACAGCGCCTGCGGCACCACCCGCCGGAGACATTCTGAAGATCACGGTGTCCCGCTGGACAACAAGCCATTCTTGATCTTTGGCAATTTGATCCAATGTGCTTGGTACTTCGACGCCTTCAAGCGGTTCGTGCTTGCCCAATCTCAATATAACGTCGTCCTTCAGAAGTCCCATCCGTTCGGCGGACGAGCTTTTTCGTACCGATTTTACAATGGCAACAATGCCTGAGAACGTCTCGACACCCATCGCGCGATATCACCCCTTCCGATGATCCACTATCATCACGGATATTTGATCATCTGATCACTTGCAGGTGCGGATTTCCTTGCGCTACCCGCCTTTTGAGTGGCAATCGCGGAGGTGCGGATGGCGGCTGCTTGTTGGGTTTTTACAATGTCGTCAATCTGCTTCGCTATGTCAGCCTTTGGGTTCGCAGCTTCCATGGCCTTGATTTGATCGCGCATCGCATCGCCAAATTGCCCAATGAGAACCTTATTTGATCCCAGCAGGTCATCGACCATTTTCCGCGTTGCCGCTGGAATTTGGGTGATGGCGTCCGAATTCTCGCTCAGCTTGGTTTGAAGGGTTTGCTGGTTTGCGAGATCGCTCTGGATGGCCAATCTGATTTGTTCTTGTTGCTCGGCCAAAGCGGTGAGCCGCTTTTCAGAGGCGGTTGCGGCTTGTTCGACGCGGGTTGCTGCCTCCGTGAAGGCATTTACTTCTTCCGCAAACGACATCAGCGCATCGCGGTTTACATTTGTGATCGAGTCAAAGCGGTTCATGGCCTTGAAATAGAAGGCCACCGAAACCCCAAGGGCGACAGACGCCATAAAGAGGAAAATCACGCCGGTGCCGAGCAAGACCTTGTTGGATCGCGAATTACCGATCACGAGATCATTGACCTGCTTTTTCAAGCGCTGAATTTCTTTTGAGGCATCGGTTGCTGTGCTTGCTGATGCGAGGGCGAGTTGGATGGACTCATCAAGCGACGGAAGCGGCTTGGCGGGCTTTAGGCCGAGGCTCGACCGTTCAGCCTTTAGCGTTTCTGGCTTTTGCACTTCCGATTCTGCAGCATTTTGTTCTTCGGTTGGCTGCACGACATCGTCCTCAATGATATCGACTGCGCCAGCGGGCTTTTTGGCAGTGCTCATGATCGGCCTCCTTCGAGGGTAAAGGGAGAGGAACCGGAGACGGACCGCATGCGGCAGGCTTCTCCGGACGTATTGAGAATGTCGCGCGCGGGATGTTGGCGGGACATGACTCCAAAGGCGCGGCACGCATAGGGACGTTTAGCGTTATGCGTGATCGAGAAATGACGGCAGCCTTGGCAGGAGCTGGAATTGATACCGTAGTTTTGCGTGGAGACGGTGTTTGCGTTAGGCATTCTTCCGCTCCATCGCCCGACCATTGGCGTCAAAGCGGAGTTCTGCAGGAACCTCGATCTCGGGCTTATCGCCTTCCAAACCGGCATGGAAAACAAAACTCAGCACGGTGGCAACCGCGCGATAAAGCTCGGAGTGAATTTCGGTACCGACTTCGGACGTGAAGTACAAAGCGCGGGCGAGCAGCGGATATTCGAGAACGGGCAGTTTTTTCTCGGCTGCCAATTCGCGGATCGTTTTGGCCACCGCGTCGGTTCCCTTGACGACAATCATCGGTGCGCTACCCTTTTCAAAATCGTAGCGAAGGCCAACGGCAAAGTGGGTCGGGTTGCTGATGATCACCTGAGCATCGCTGATATTGGCGACGGAGCCACGATCAGCGGCTTCGCGTTGTAGCTGACGAATCCGCTGTTTAACTTCGGGCGAACCATCCGACTCTTTCGATTCGTCTTTGACCTCTTGCTTCGTCATCATCAAGCGGTTGTGGTGCTTGTTCCATTGGTAGAGAACATCAATGGCGGCGATAATTGCTGCACCCAATACGAGCATCATCAAGGTCGAGGACATAATCGAGCCCGCTTGGAATAAAGCGGCCTCAAATGGCATGCTGCCAATGGCCATAATCTCGGCCATCCGCCCGCTCAGATAGCTAACGCCGATAGCACCTACGAGGCCGATTTTCGCAATAGATTTGACCAATTCGATCAAGGCAGCAGAGCCGAACATGCGCGAAAAGCCGGACGCAGGTGAGATGCGATTGGCCTTAAACAGCGCATTTTGGGGCATGAAATGCATGCCGCCAAATGCAATCTGCGCAATAAACAACAAGAGAACGAGCGGCAGGATGAAAAAGGCTAAAGGCAGCATGACATCGGCAAATCGATCGCCAACCACGGATAACAGCGGTAGGTCGCGTGATAGCACGCTGGATATGTCGATTCCATTTCGAAAAGCAGCGAGAAATTGGTTGAAATAATACTGTCCGCCGATGCTCAGTTGCAAAGCGCCGCCGAGCATGACGACCGCCAAAAGCATATCTTTCGAGGTAAGAACTTCCCCGTCCTCAAGCGCTTTTTCGAGGCGTTTTGCGGTTGGTTCTTCTGTGCGTTCTTGACCTTCGTCCTCCGCCATCACTAGCCTCCCGAACTTGGCAGAAGGATGGCACGAGTCCGCTGGGCTACTTCGTCGATCAGACCCGCCATGCTGTTGGAAAGTTCAGGCACGGCAATCATGATCAGTACCAACCCCGCGATAATCGAAATTGGAAAGCCGACCGAGAACAAGTTGAGTTGTGGTGCCACCCGCGTGAGCATCCCGATCAAGAGCGTAACGAGAAAAAGCGCGAGCACAATGGGGAGGCTGACCAGAAGCGCTGCCGAAAACACTAGGCTTCCCGATTTTATCAGGTTCAAAAGCGCGTCCGGACGCATCAAGGCATCCCCAATGGGCATCGCTTGAAAGCTAGCGCTCAGTTGCTTGAGCAGAATATGGGGCCCTTCAATCGTCATAAATACCAGCAGCATCGAGACGGTCATGAACTGGGTAATGACAGGGGATTGGGTGCCCGACTGTGGGTCCATCATGGCGGCAAAGCTCATGCCCATAATCGCCGAGATGTGTTCGCCAGCCATTGCAATGGCCGCAAAGGCCAGTTGAAAGATAAAGCCAATCGCCGCTCCAATGACCGCCTCGCTCGCAATCGCCAAGACGCCTTGCGGGGATAGGATATCAATCTTTGGAGGCGCGATGGTTTCAAGCATGAGAGCTGCGATGGCAAAGGCAATAACGACGCGGATCGGCGTTGACACGGACGATGTCGAAAACATCGGTGCAGCAATCAACATGGCGCTGATGCGGACCGAGACCAGCATAAACAGCACCAGCGTGTCGATGAGTTGGGGCGTGTCCAGCACGATCATCGGTTCACCTTGCTGACTTCGCTGAAGATGGTTTGGAAATAGGTGGTCAGCGTCGCGACCATGAAAGGGCCCGAAAGGGCCAGCACTAAGCCAACGATCAACAATTTAGGCACAAAGGCCAAGGTCGCTTCATTGATCGAGGTCGCGGCCTGAATAATGCCGATCAAGAGGCCAGCGGCTAATGCTGCCGCCAATACCGGCGTTACCGTTAAGACGATGCTTAAAAGAGTCTCGCGGCCAATCGCGATGAATTGTTCATACGGCATTCGTCATCATCCCCTTATAAAGCTCTCGACCAGCGAGGAGAGGGTGAGCGACCAACCATCGACGATAACGAACATCAAAAGCTTGAAGGGCAGTGAGACCAGCATGGGCGATAGCATCATCATACCCAGCGACATCAGGATGCTGGCGACAACAATATCAATCACAAGAAACGGCAAATAGAGCAGAAAGCCGATGGTGAAAGCTGTTCGAAGTTCGCTAACGAGAAAGGCGGGAACAGCAACCAAAAAAGGTACTTCGTTTGCGCTTTCATAGCCCTTATCCCCGCGCAGCTCGGCAATCATCAAAATGTCGGCCTGACGCGTTTGCCGCATCATGAATTGTTTCATGATGGTTGCGGTTTTGATGCCCGCATCTTCAATCGAAAGCTGCCCGGCCGAGTAGGGGGCGAAAGCCGCCTCATTCACTTCGCGGATCGTCGGCGTCATGATGAAAAGCGTCATGAAGAGCGCCAAGCCCACCAGCACCTGGTTGGGCGGGGTTTGTTGCGTTCCCATGGCCTGCCTTAGGATCGACAACGTGATGATGATCCGAGTGAAGCTTGTCGTAACCAGCAGCATCGACGGTAGAATCGTCAAGGCCGACATCAGGATCAAAGTCTGCAGCGATAGCGACAGAGACTGCCCGCCGGTGGGTAGATTTTCGAGCTTTAATACCGGCAGATCAAACAGCGATCCATTCGCCGCAAAGGCCGATGTGTTCAGCGCGCCGACCAAAAGCATGCCACCAAGTATGGCCCAAAGGGATGAGATAGGGCTTTTCACTTGGACATTTCCTTAGATCTTTCTTGGGGCTTTAGCGTGCTGATGATCTCAATGGCACCGACACCGTTACGTCCGACACCGCACACGATGGATACGCCTTCGACATCCACCAAAAAGAGACGTGATCCATCTCCCAAATTGAGCATGCCGCGAAGCGTCATAGGTCCTTGCCCAAAACGGCCATTCAAACGGTCGCGGTAGCGACGCAGAAAGATTGCCGCTGCCGCAAGCACGACGAGCAGAAGCAGAACCGAAATGAGGGACGAGATATTCGACATTACAGGCTCCGCAGCCTTTGTTCTGGCGAGATAATGTCGGTGAAGCGAATGCCCAAGCTCTCGCCGATCAGAACGATCTCGCCCTTGGCCAAAAGCGTACCATTCACCAAAATGTCGAGGGGTTCACCGGCAAGTCGATCCAATTCGACAACGGAGCCTTCGTTCAGCTTCAAGAGATCACGGATGGTGATGCGGGTACCCCCCACCTCAACCGTCAGCTTAACTTCAATATTTTCGAGGAGGCGAATATTTTGAGCAGAAGCCTGGCCCATTTCGCCGTGCTCAATTGCATGATCAATTGCCATTGGGGTGATCCATCCTTGCGGTGATGTTTGTCGTGTTGTCGGTAATGATCGACATGTTTTCTAATGCGCCAGTACCGATACCGGCGCCGCGTTTCATCTGAAGGCGATCAGTGATCTGAAGAACAGGCGCAAAAATACGGGGTGTGATTTCACGCGTGATGTTTAAGACGGCCTCGCTCAGTCGGTTTGACCAGTCGTCATCACGGTTATCGTTGTTTTGCTGCATCTTGCCGCGCAGATATGCGGCCGTTGATGTTAGGCGTTGAAGCGGATGTGCCGCCTGCTTTTTATCATGCTTCTCAAAGGCTAACGCTCGACTCAAGGCGCCGCTGCTATTGTCTAAGCCTAAATGAAAGGCTTGGTAGTCTTTTTCGGAACCAATACCGGTTTCTGCGGCAAGCGTGCCGCTTCTGACCCCCTCTAAGAGGGTGGCAATTTCACCGTTACTCAACTTAACCGAACTGGCCATTTGAACTTTTACACACTCACAAACGAACTCACTTACTTACTGCATTACCATAGTGGTGAAGAAAACGTTTTCGATTCCACCAAAATGTTCTCGTTCCATCAGAACTTTGTTGATTCCATCCTTGATCTGATCCTGAACCTTTTTACGATTTTCGATACCAGCGAGATCGGCCTCGGTTTGATTACTCAGAATCAGCAGCACTTCAGAACGGATGGCGAGCTCATGCTTTTTCAAATTCTCGATGACGGTTGCGTCATATTGCGTTCCAACACCAAGACCAGCCTGAATGAATTTCCTTGAATTGCGTAAGTTGGTTGTGAAATTAGCTGGAAATTCATAATAGGAGGTTACGAATTTTTCTTCCTCAGGGATCGACTTTCCCTTGCC